>JBAQJG010000588.1:0-5174 GCA_049300145.1 Chthoniobacterales bacterium
CGGTGATCGAGTCCGAGGTTGGTTGCCGGCAATCCGCTTAGTTTGTGGATCGCTTCTTTGAGCGGGATCACTTTCTCATCGCGCACATATTTTCCGAGCACTCGCGCAAAATTTCCGTAAGCGCGCGGATGCGGATTCGATTTTAGGAAGACGCCTTCCGGCGCTTGTGACGCTTCATCCGAGCCAAACGAGATCCACGGTTTTTTAATTTCTTTTTTGATGTTCTCCTCCGACATCAGGAAATAAATCGTGTCGATGCGCGACTCGTCTTCCGCGATCAATTCCATGATCGTTTCAACCGGATCTTTGCCGCGCATCTTTGCCACTTCGGCAAGCGATTTGCCGGTCAGCGGTTTGAGTTTGTCCGATTTGAAGCCGACCAGCAGAATGTGATCGGGTGAACCGGCGGCAAGATAAAGATTTTCCCATTCATCGGTGGGGGTTTTGACCTGCGCTGTGATTTTCGCGCGCGTGGCCGGATCGCGCAGCCGCTTGAACAACGCGGGATAACCGCCGTCTTCGGTCCACGGCGGCAAACAAGCGTCGAGCCCAGTTCCGGCGGCGGTGTACGTGTACATATTAGCCGTGATTTTCAGTCCCTCTTTGCGCGATGCTTCGATCCGTGAAAGGAGACTGTCAATCTTCGACCAGTTCTGTTGGCCGGCGGCCTTGATGTGATAAACCTCCGCTGGGATTCCCGCTTCGCGGCTGATCCGGATCAACTCATCGAGCGCTTCAAGCAGCCGGTTTCCTTCGCTGCGCATGTGCGAGATATATTTGCCCTGATATTTCGCCGCCACTTTACACAGTTCGATTAACTCATCGGTTTTCGCATAAAACGCCGGCGGATAAATCAGCGATGTGCCGATGCCAAGCGCGCCTGCTTCCATTTCCTTACGAACCAGTTTGCGCATTTGATCGAGCTGCTGCGCTGTCGGCGCTTTGTCTTCGAACCCGATCACGTATTCGCGGATCGTCGTCGCTCCAATGAACGAGGCAACGTTGCACGAGACACCGCGCGCTTCGAGGTAGCGCAGATATTCCGCGAGCGTGTTCCATTTGATCTCGTAATGGATGTCTTTCTGCTCGCGCAGCATGTGCTCGCGAATCCGATCGTTCACCGGGCCCATCGATTCGCCTTCGCCCATGATCTCGGTCGTCACGCCCTGCCGAATCTCGCTCTGCGAACGCCCGTCTTGGATCAACGATTCCGTTGACCACGACAGCATGTTGATGAACCCGGGCGCGACCGCCAGCCCGTTGGCATCGACAATCAGTTTCGCATTCGCGGTTTTGAAATCGCCAACGCCAACGATGCGGTCGCCACGAATGGCAACATCGACATGTTGCGCTTCACCGCCGGCGCCATCGTAAACCGCCCCGTTTTTGATGAGCACATCAAAGTTGGCCGGAGGTCGCGAGGCGGCCTGATCTTGCCCAAAGATGCAGGGTGCAATCGTCGAGAAAAAGACAACAGCGATCCGCGTCACCGGTGCGATTCAAAGAAGCTGGCCTGCCGATGTCGATCTTAAAACGGTGCAAATACGTATTACCGTGAAATTTTTGCGCGTACGATCAGTCCGCTTCGCTGAAAAGTTTTGCAGACTCCGAAATCCGTTTCTATCCGTGTAATTCGCGGTTTAATGCACTGTTTCTTTCAGCAGTTTCACTAACTCGTCTTTCCAAAGCGTCGCGATGGTATGACTTCCATGTCCGCGCGTCTTGTCGCTGAAAGGAATGACAACGGCGCTTCCGTGCCGGACGCGCTTGATCTCGCGTTCGAGAATGCCGAGCTCGGGCGGATTGATCAGATCATCTGCCGAATTAATCGCGAGCAACGGGGCGCGGATTTTTTCCAGGTTCGGACCGGGATCGTAATCGTGTGACGCTTCGACTGCGTAGAGGACGTCGTTCGCGTCGTCGGTTTTCATGTAATCGGCAACAAACTTGTTGAGCACTTCATCCGTTTTCGCGAGCGCCGGTGTTTCCTTTTGTCGCAAGACGGGGTTGCTGCTCATGAACCAAAGCATTTCCGCAGCGGTGCGCAGGCTTGGCGGCTGTGTTTTGTATTCCCCGCCGTTCCACGCCGGATCGTTTCGGATTGCGTCGATGATCACGCGCCGCCAAGCGCGATTGCGTCCCGAAATCTGTGTCGGCAGACTCGCCAGCGGCATGAGCGCATCCATGAAATCGGGATGCGCCTCGCCCCAGAGCCAGGTATGCATCCCGCCCATCGAGGTGCCCATCACCAGCCGGGCATGATTGACGCCGAGTCCGTCGGTCAGTAATCGATACTGCCCCTCCACCATGTCGATGTACCCGTAGCGCGGGAACTTCGCATGCATGCCGTCGCTCGGTTTGCTCGATTTGCCGTGACCAATCCCGTCCGGGAGCACGATGAAAAACTTGGTTGTGTCCAGCGGCTGGCCTTTCCCGAAAAGTTCTCCGGCAAATTCCGGCCGAATAAATTGCGCGCCACTGCCCGTCGTCCCGTGCATGATGAGGACCGCGTTGCGCGTTTTGCCCTGCGCATCCTTGTCCGGCTTTCCAAGCGTTCGATAATGCAAACGCAACTCCGGCATCGTCTCGCCCGAGCCGAATTTGAAATCGCGAATCGTGTAATCGCCTTCGGTGGGGGTGGGATACTCAGCCGCTTTGAGCCCGCTTACGGCTATAAACAAAATCGTGACCGCAAAGTTTCCGCGCATTACTCTAGTGTTTTAATCGATGGATGATTCGTGGTCAGTTAAAAATTTGATCGATTTCGTGGTGGAATCGACGCAAAGGGCATGCGCCGATGATGTGCCGTTCCTTCATTTGGGCCTCGATCGTGTTTTCCCGGACAATTTTTACGTGGCGATGCTTCGCGCAATGCCGGCGGCGAGCGATTACCGTGCAATGTCGGGAAAAACCAAGATGGGAAGCAGCAGGCCTGACGGAAAGCCGACGCGCACCAAGATCGATTTATTTCCCGAGTACATTCGGCACTTCCAACCGGGAAAGCGTGCAATTTGGGACGTGGCCAGCCGCGTTCTTCGTTCGAAGGAACTGGAAACGGCTTTCATGGAGCGGCTCGCGCCCGGACTTAGGCGTCGGTTCGGCGTGAACTTCGCGAAAGTGCGGATGTATCCCGTCCCAATCCTGACCCGCGACATTCCTGGATACCGCGTTTTTAAGCACACTGACAGCCTCTGGAAAGGGATCACGGTCCAGCTTTATCTGCCGCCAGACGATTCGACGACACACATTGGCACCATTTTCCACGAGGTGCTGCCTGACGGCAAAAAGCCGAAGAAGAAACAGATGCCCTTTGCGCCCAACACCGGTTACGCCTTCGCCGTTGAACGCGATACCTGGCATTCTGCCGATCCGGTCGGACCGGAAGTGAAAACGCGGGACAGCATCCTTCTCACCTATTTCGTTGACACTGGCGCGTGGCGATCTTTGCGCAACCGCGGCAGGCGAATCGGCAATTTTGTCCTGAACGAGTTGCGCAATCTCAGGCGTACCTGACCTGCGCCTGCTGAGCTAGCACAAGTGTCCGTATCGGCGCGGGCGGACTTTCCGCTTAATGCCGCTGCCGTTCGGCTTGGATTTGCTTTAGTAGCTCGGTTTGCGCTTTTTCCATGGAATGAAAGAAATCCGCGCTGGCTTGGATGGCATCGGGATACTTCTCAAATCGCTTTCGCAGTTTCTTCGTGGCGGGATCGTAAAAGAAAGAGACGTCCTGATCGAGATAGGGAGCGATCATCTCGTCGCTCAATCTTTCGTAATGCGCGATGCGACTGAGTCCGCCGCGAATCACCGATTCGAGATTGCGCAGCGAGGTGAGTGTTTTTACGTCCAGCAGCTCGACCCCGCCCGACTGCAGTAGGGTTGCGGTATCGGTGGGACTATAATCGGTCGTGAAGGCAAACGAATGAAGCGGTGGCATCTCACCGGCGTTGAGGGCTCGCCGAAACTCCGCCAGCACCTTGTCCTGCTTCGCGCCCTCGGTGTTGGCGTTTCCAATTCCGCCTTTTAATCCATCCTCAAGCGCGGCCAGAATTTGATCGCGCCGGTTCGCATCCTGCCGATGTTGCTGGTAATTGTTTAACCAGAAGGCCGTATAAACGCCGACAAAGACTAGGAGCAGCTCCGCCGCCCACCGGCCCAAACGCGTCAAGAATGAGTTTCCGCGAAGCGCCGGAGTCACCGGCAACTTTATTAGTGAAAAATCAGAGCAGGCGCAACTGCGCTTCGTTCTTTGACTCAAGAGCGGCAAAACGGACGCCAACCCCCATCAGGCGCACAGCTTTCCCTGTGCGCGCGAACGCTTCAGCCAACAACGTTCGGAATTCGGTCGGCGACGGTATTAATCCGGCGCGTTCGACGGTTGTCCGAGTGAAATCGCTGAACTTTAATTTTACGAAAATCTTCGCCACCGTCCGGGTCGCTGTTTTTTGTGCGAGCTCGGCCATCAGCTCTTCGAATAATTGTTCCAGCCGCTCCGCGCATTGCTCCAGTGTTTCGAGATCCATTGGAAATGTTTCTTCCGTGCTAAGTGACTTCCGTTCCCGGTCCGGCTCGACCGGACGCTGGTCGATTCCCCGGCAGAGATCGTACAATTCGAGGCCGAATTTCCCGAATAACTCTTGCAGCTCGACGCGCGACAGGCGCTGCAATTCTTTGCAGGTTGTGATCTGCAACTGTTCCAGCTTTTTCTCGATGACCGGACCGATTCCCCAGATTTTGCGCACCGGCAGTTTCTCCATGAATCCTGGCACTTCCTCCGGTTTCACTTCGAACTGGCCGTTTGGTTTATTGAGATCGCTCGCGATCTTTGCGACCAATTTGTTCGGGCCGATCCCGGCCGACGATGTCAGCTTGGTCTTACGGAAAATCGTGTCCCGGATGATCTGCGCCAGCGGCCCCGGCTCTCCCGGATGCGCCGTTACATCCAGATAAGCTTCATCGAGCGAGAGCGGTTCGATCAGCGCAGCGAACCGATGCAGGATTCCGCGGATCACCGCCGCCTCGCGCCGATAAACATCGAACCGGGGCGGCAAGACGATCAAATTTGGGCAGCGTTGCAGCGCCATAAAAGTCGGCATGGCCGAGTGCACGCCGAACTTGCGCGCTTCATAATTGCACGTCGTTAGCACGCCGCGCCGCTCGCGCGCCCCGCCCACGCC
>JBAQJG010000589.1:0-7694 GCA_049300145.1 Chthoniobacterales bacterium
CTTCTCCAACATGCGGCGCCTGCGCAGAAAGCGGCAATTGCCGAAGCGCATAAAAAATTTCGTAAGCAAAGAAGGCAAAGAGACAAAAGCTGATGACGGCAAAGATTGAACCGAAAATTTTGCCGCGATAAAGTTGTGGCCGACCAAACGCTCGGAACAGGCCGACGATCAACAAAGCAGCGCCCACGCCGAAGAGAACGAGAGTCGCCCACGGAAAATCTCGCGTGATCGGAAACTGGGCGAAAAATTCGTACTTGAACAACCCGCCAACGGCGACAACCAAGCCAATCCAAATCGGCCAGTTCCACTTCCGCTTCATGCCGCCCTGCCTGATCCCATTCGCAGGATCCAGCGATACAACGCAAAGGCGATGATCGCGAACGCGAGTCCGCCAACGATGATTCCGGCTGTTTCGTATGCCGGGCCCACCACGGACAGCGGCGCATCTTTCCCGGAAAACACCACGATTGCCGAAATGACGACGCCAATAATCCCCTCGCCCACGATCAAGCCTGACGCGAGCAACACGCCAAGCTGCTTCGTTGCCTCGGGTTTTGGTGTGCGATCGGCGCGTCTGTCGAAAAGCCAGCCGACGACCGCGCCAACAACGATCATGAGCGTGCTTTGCGTCGGCAGATAAATCCCGAGCCCAACCGCTAGCGGCGGCACGCGCATGTGCTTCGTCGTTCGGGTGAGAATTTCATCAAGCGCGATGATCGCTACTCCGATCAACGCGCCGATTCGGATGAGGCTCCAATCAATGTCGCCAGAAATCACGCCTTTTGCGAGTGACGAGATCAGGCCCGCTTGCGGCGCCGGCAGCGGATGTGGACGAAGTTCGGCCCCGGGCGCGCCGACGAAACCGTAGGCATGATTGACCAAATCGAGCACCGGCGGAATCACAAACGCGCCGGCGATGACACCGATGATTAAAGCGACCTGTTGCTTCCAGGGTGTTGCGTCGACCAATTGGCCGGTTTTGAGGTCCTGAAGGTTGTTGTTGGCAATCGCAGCAACATTGAAGACCACAGCCGTGGTGAACAGCGCGAAGGCAATCAGTGCTTTGCCCGCCTCCGCGCCAACGTACGGTTTCACGCCCAGCACCAGCAACAACGCGGCGCCGATCACGACCAGAATTCCAATTCCGGAAAGCGGGCTGTTGGAAGAACCGATCAGGCCGGCCATGTAACCGCACACCGCCGAAACGAAAAAGCTCATCAACACGATGTAAACCACACCGCCGATGATGAGCGTCGGCAAATGCGCGCCGAGACCACTCGTGTTTCCGAAATAGCCAAGCAACCAACCAATCGGCAGCATGCAAACCAATGTGACGAGACCAACCAAACCGATTGGAATGTCGCGCTCGGTGATCGGCAGTGTGTCTGCCTGACCAGCTTTACGCGCGCGCGAAGCGGCCATCGCGCCGGTAAGGCCGCGAGTCACCGGTTGCACTAACTTCAGCAAAGTCCAGATCGCCGAAACACCGATCGCGCCGGCACCGATGAAACGCACTTTTGTGCTCCACGTTTTTTGCGCCAGCGTCGCGGCGGCTGTCGTGATGTCTCCAGCCATCACAGAAAAATGCGGAACGCCCCAGCCCCAGCCGATGAAAGCGCCGATCAGCATCGCAATTCCAACCGAGAGGCCGACCAAATGCCCGATGCCGAGAAGTGCGAAGGACAAAAAGAAATCGAAACCGCTTACTGCCCCGCTGCGGCCGATCCGAAATGTCCGGGCGACGTCCGCCGCGAAAACTTGCGTGGCAACGATCACCGCAAAGACCGCGGAAACGATCGATCCCCACAGAACGGCGAGCAGACCGGCGCGGCCGTGTTCTATGTCGCTAGCATGTTCAGAATCGCCGCTGCTTCCTACCTTAAGCACTTCCGCGCAGGCGACGCCTTCGGGATACGGCAAGTCGGACGTTGTGACCAAGGCACGGCGCAGCGGGATCGAATACATCACGCCGAGGATTCCACCGAGGGCGCAGATCCAAAATGAAGTCCAAAACGGAAACTCGTTCCAATAGCCGATCATGATTAGACCCGGCAATACGAAAATTATCGACGACAGCGTGCCCGCCGCTGAGGCAACCGTCTGCACAATGTTGTTTTCTTGAATCGTCGCATCCCGGAAACCACGCAGCATCGCCATCGAAATCACCGCCGCGGGAATCGACGTGGAAAAGGTGAGACCCGCCTTGAGGCCGAAGTACACATTGGCCGCGGTGAACACCAACGTGATGATAACACCTATGATCACGCCGCGAACAGTGAGTTCCTTGCGCATATTCGCTTGATGTAGGACGATCGACGAGAGCGGAGGATAGTATGGAATCCCCCGGCGGGTCAAGGCGGTGTCACGGAGGCCGCACCGCGCCGCATTTAGTACACTTCATCCGGCGAGCGTTTGCCGTCGTCGGGACTGCGGATGACGGCGTGTTCTGCGCCGGGGACGGCAACACGGAGGTTCCCTACAAAACGAGAATGATGTCGGCAGCGATGGCGAGCGAAGGATAAAAAGAGATTGCCCTTCTCCAGCTCAGCCATCTTTGCCGGAGGGCGCATGCGATGGCAACGGATGAATCACTCGATCGAATCACTAGTATCTCCTGTCGGCTCGTATGGTGTAATGTTTCAACCTGATCGCATCGCGCACACCGTCGAGAAGCCTCTTTTCGGCTTGTCCCCGGTCCTGTTTTTGGGTACAGGGTGTCCATGAGTCCGCTTTTATCGGGCTGCTCCGAGGCAGGCAAGCGGATTAGACGGAATAATTCCGCCTTTAATTGCCGAATAATTCGGCCCACTTCTCGTTAGGCCACTGCGCGCGTATGTCTGACATCGTTCACCAGATTGAGCACCTTCGCCTCGCGGAGTTGCAGTTTCGCTTGGCCTCGGCGGTTCGCCTCGCCACAACCATGAAGTCTCAGCCTCTCGACCTCCCGATTGAGTGGTCGCATGGGAAGCATAGCGTCCGATACAGCGAGATTGCGCTTGCACAGGATGACGCTGATTACGGCGCATGGAGCTTGCATCGTTCGGCGACATTTCTCATGGCTGTTGCCATGAAGGACGCGCTCCGGGCAGTGGTCCGCGACCCCAAAACAGCCACCGATGTTGATGTCCGGTCCGCATATCAGATTTCCCGCCTGATTCGGAATGCTTTCGCTCACGCCCCCTTTGACCCAGTTTGGTCTATTGACCCGGATTGCCGTGATAGAGTGTTTGCTGTGCGGGACATTATCAAGTTGGACACGGCAGGTCTGCACGAGCAGCGTTTCGATTGGCGTCATTACGGAGGGCCGCTTGCATTACTCCGTCTCTCGCAGTTTGTGCGTGTGGAGATTCTTCAGGACGCAGAGCCGCCTTCAGCGGTCATTCCGATGCCGCACGAGGTTTACATTCAGCAGGGCGATTTGATTCTTCACAAGATAGACGAGATTCCACCCGGCGCAGTGCCAGTAGAGGTTCAGAGGCTTCCCGACGGTGGCATACCTTTGGGAGGAGGACACGTTATCTACCCCGACGGAAAATCGGGAGATGATGTTTTATGACGTGGCCTAACCAAACGCTGCAGCCAACCGCTGGCCGTTCCGATATCTAGCTTTCTGATGACTTCAACATTCACATTGTAATTCACGCTCGCTCCCGCCAGCGGTGGCTGAGCTTGGTCTCGTTAGACCTGAAGCGCGTTATCCCGACAAGCGAAGCTCGATCAAGAACAGCTATGACCCGAAAGAAGCCGCAGCCACCGGAGGTATGTCCAGTGTGCGGCGAAGATGTTCCTCCGGATTCGTTGGCATGCCCAGAGTGCGGAGCGGACCATAATTCAGGCTGGCGAGGAGATGCCGATACATACGATGCGGTGGATTTACCGGACGAGGACCTCAACTATGATGAGTTCGTGAAGCGAGAGTTCGGATCCTCCCCCAAACCGGCCGCTATCAAGATATTTTGGTGGATTACTGCCATTCTGCTTATTGTCGCTTTTATCGCGATCTACTTCTATGCAGCTCATTGAATATCGCCCCCCGCACAAAAGGCCTAACCTAGAGGTTCGCAAAAGGTAACGGTCGCGTTACCTTTCCGGTGTTGCGTTCGGCGCGGATTGCTGCGACTCCACGGATTATGAAACCAACCAGCAGACCCAAAGCATTGTCACTGATACCCATCAGCCACCCGCTGCGTAAGCACGTTTTCGAGGCGAACTTCATGAATAGCGTTGCTTTCTCGAAACGTCTTGCACTGCTTGTATGCGCAGCAGTTTTTGCTTTACCCAACTTGTTGATGGCTCAGGCCGGGACTCTGGACCCGACTTTCGGCATCAACGGTATCGTCACTACGGCAAACACGGGCGCCAATGCTGCAGCCCTCCAGAGCGACGGCAAGATCGTGGTAGCCGGGTCGATCCCAGCTAGTCAGAACCAGCAACAGCCTGGCCTCCTGCGTTACAACACCAATGGTACGCTCGATCCTAATTTCGGCGCTGGGGGCGAGGTAATGATCGCTGGCACTAACGCCGGCCCCGCGTTTGCCGTAGCCGTTCAAACGGATGGGAAAATTCTCGCGGCGGCTCCCGCTAATCTTCGCCTCACGGTTTTCCGCTTCAATACTAACGGCAGCCATGACAACACCTTCGGCAGCAACGGCGCTGTAGCCATCCAAGCAGCCGGAGACTTCCTTGCGCCAGCCAGTGGAAGCATGGCCGTGCAATCTGACGGCAAAATTCTCGTCGCCAGCGCTTCGAACGCGTTGGGCGCGGAGCGTATCGTCGTGCGATTGCTCGCGAATGGCCAGCTTGACTCGACCTTCGGCTCGAATGGCGCAGCCCCAACTGTTGGCGGCGAATCGATCGCGCTTCTACCGAATGGCGAAATCTTGATCGGCGACGGCAGCGTTACCTCCCTCTACACCGCGAATGGCAGCCTTGATACTACCTTCGGTGTCGCTGGACAGACTCCGGGCTTCGTCTCCAACGGCGGCGGCGGACTTGTCGTTACTACTAACACGATAACCCATGTTACCAAGATCATCACCGCCGGCAGCCTTATTACTTCTCCGAGCCTGACATCTCTCGATAGCATTTCGGGCTTCTTACTGGTGCGCTACAACAGCAACGGCACGCTCGATAGCAGCTTTGGCGGCCATGGTGGCGTAGCAACCCCATTCCCCGGCAATGTCCTGGCTCAGGCCTTCTCTGTCGCCCTCCAGGCAAATGGCGACATTGTGGTGGCTGGACAAACGGCTCTCACTGACACCGGTCCGTCCGACTTTGGTTTGGCGCGCTATGCTGCTAACGGACAGCTGGACACGGGGTTCGGTAACGGCGGGTTTGTAAGCACACCATTCGGCAACAGTGAAGCCTTTGCGAACACTCTGCTCATTCAGACCGATGGCAAGATCATTGCCGTCGGCAATAGCAACAACGGAACCACAATCGCACGCTACCTCGGTGATGCACCTAGCCAAGAACCCGCCTTGTCGAGGCGCAAATGAAGGAGGTAACGATTGATGGTCTTGCTCATTTTGGGGACCGAACAGAAACCGGGAGAAAATGAAGAGACATAATAAGTAAATAAGTATTTTGACTTAATCGGGAGCCCTCAATTCCATGAAACCCGAACATTGGCCACACCGATTGCTAAAAAATACGCGCGGCCAAATCCTCACTCTGCTGCGGACGGAGAACCGCACGGTCAATGACCTTGCTGCGGTTTTGCATCTGACCGACAACGCGGTCCGCGCGCATTTGTCAAGTTTGGAGCGCGACGACCTGGTCCAGAAACGGGGCATCCGGCCCGGGACAACCAAACCACATGCAGCATATGGTCTGGGCAGCGAAGCGGAGCATATCTTTCCGAACGCATACGGTCTATTGCTTAGTCATTTTCTAGCCGTAATGTCGAAACGGCTGCCTCCCCGCGCTTTGCTGGCCACCATGCGTGAAGTTGGTCGCGCCGTGGCCAAGGAACATCTCGGCCGGCTAAAAGGCCGGAGCCGCGTCGCGCGAATTGAGACGGCCCTTAATTTGTTCAACAATCTCGGGGGCTCCGCCATGCTTGAAAGCGATGGCAAGCAACTGATCCACGGATGTAACGGTTGTCCGCTTGCTGCCGTAACCCCAACCCACCCGGAGGCCTGCTTGGTGATCGAATCTCTCCTTTCGGAGATCATCGGCGCCCCGGTTAAGAAATGCTGCGAATACGCCGAAACACCGCGTTGTTGTTTTGAACTAGATCGCTAAAAATCAATTGTTGGTCTTGGATAGGGCAAGCCGAGAGCTTGCCCTACAACGAGCGCATCGGTAACGTGGCTGCCTGTCTCGCTCTTCATCTCCTCCCCTGTTATTCCTATTCGTATTCCTGTCCTCATTTCCAGCTAACCGCGTGCCGCTGCGATGAACAGCTTGAATTTGCGGCGCATATTGTCCACCTCGTTAGGTCACATCAGTTCGCATGCTGCGGTTATTCCGGTCACCTTCACCTTGCTGGATTGGTGGTCGCCGCTTCCGCTCCAGAGGAAGGAAGCCCGCCTGCGGTGAGAAAGTTACGACTGCCTTTTCATGATGAAGCGCATCGAGGCTCGCAACAGGAGGCAGTAAACAATAATTACCAAGCTCATAAATCTCCCCATTTTCCGATCTCGTTTTTATCTCAGCGTCGCCATCGCGTTAGCCAGCGAAAAGATCGGCCAGGTTGCGATGATCACGATTATTCCAAAGACTACGAGCTCAGGCAAATAATTGGGTCGTTCCCTGTACGCGTATCGATCACTGAGGAAGCGACCAGCCCGTGTCCGCGTGGATGTCATAGTTTTCATGTTTGCAGCGCTCCTTTCCCAACTCTGTTTCGTGTTGAAGTTTGATGAAAAAGTGAAATCACGATTTTCACGTCAATAATATCGACAACCATCTGTATCGGCGCGTTAGATCGCAAAAGTAACACCGCTGTCACTTTTTACCGACACACGAAAGCCAGTGATTAAGTGCCCTTAACTCAGTCGCTGACCCGTTGTTTTAATTCCCAGACGCGCAAGGCCGCGAGCAAGAGGGATTTCGTCCGGGTGAGACTGCCGGGGGCGGCACGTTCGTGCTCGTCATTGGTGTAATTGTTCGCAGCCCTTTGTTTGCGGGCCCGGTTTCTTCGTCGCGCCTTCGATTTCCGGCCGCGGCGAGCGGCCAAGTCGCTTACGGGAAGTTGTCCACTGCTATTCATAACTCCGGTCCTTATTGGTGAAAAACTCAAATCACCATTTTCATACCCACAACTATAGACCGCCATCCGTGTGGGTCCGTTACACCGGAAAGGTAACGGTGCTGTCACCTTTTGCTGAAAGTCAGAAACCGCGATTAGACTCCGACGTGCTTAGCCGGACTGGCAAATAGACGGCCTCCGCGCCGTTCCAGGAGCTGGACGGAACAAAGGTGACCCCTCGGAAACGAAATGGCGCGCCGAGTGATCTCGGCGGTTCATGCCTACCGCAGTGCGCTAGTTGGCGGGCCGCAGACTTAAGGCGGCAGCGCAGTGCCTACCTCGGATTTGACCAGGGCGACATCCGTGGAACTAATCGTACCATTAGCATTCACGTCCTCGCGGAAATTCGAACCACTGACAGTCGCGCCCACTTGCGATTTGGTCAGAGCGACGTCCGCCGCACTGACGGCGGCATTGCCATTCACATCGCCAACCAGCA
>JBAQJG010000590.1:0-1610 GCA_049300145.1 Chthoniobacterales bacterium
GGAATATATGAGCGGCGAGCCGTTCCACCGGTGCCTGTTCGCTATGGATTACCAAAACCTCCGCTAGGTTCGCGCCAATGCGAGTACGGATGTTCCAGATTCGTGCCGTGGTGGTGGTGAACGTGTGCATACGAAACGCAGTGCCAATGCCAATAGCCGCGGTGGTCCTGCCAATGGACGCGGTGCAAGCCCCATCCGCAGGCGTGGTCAACCAGTTCAATGGGCGGAGCTGTGTCGCGTTCGATCGAGGTGGGCGCGGGCGCGAGGGGGGCGGCTTGTCCCGACAAGGCTCCCAAGCCTAAGCCGACGGCGGCCGTGAGGATTACTGCGCGCATTTCTGCCCCCCTGAGAGCACCCGAACGAGCAATATTCTAACATCACAGCTAACAAATCCTAAAGCACTCGGCATTAAGGTCATTGGGCAAATGACGTTCGCTAGCACGCGAATGGTTTATACCGCTTTCCGGCAAGTGCCGCGGTGCGAGCAGCCAACGGATCACGTTGGCGCGGTGGCAAAGGCGCTCCGTCTCTGCGGCTTCCAGCCTCTGGTACGCTAGCGCCACTTCAATATTTTCGAGCATCTGTGGTAACGCCACGCCGAGTGGGACAAGGGGTTACTCCAGGATGGCGTCGGCCGGGAACTATCGCTGAGCAGGGCACTTTTCGATAGGCGGATGTAAGATGCTTGTAAGCTCGAGTGCCTAGCCGCGGAGGGATTGTTTAGCCCCTGTTGCTTCGTTAACCTGGGCTCGGCACATTCGCAGAGGGGCGGACATGGCAATCATTGTTGGCACTGGCGACTTCAAATACCGCATTGTCGAAGATTGGGCGAAGCTGCCGGATGGGTGGTCGTTCAAGGAGGTCGGCGCGGTCGGGGTCGACGCCAAGGACAACGTCTACGTCTTCAACCGCGGGGAACACCCGGTCATGGTGTTCGATCGCGAGGGCAACTCTCTGCGCTCCTGGGGCGAGGGCCAGTATCCGCGGGCGCACGGCGTCCATATGGGGCCGGACGACTCGATTTATCTGACCGATGACGGCGGGCATTTCGTCCGCAAATGCTCGCTCGACGGCAAGGTGTTGCTCGAGCTCGGCGTCCCCGGCAAGCCGGCGCCCTATATGAGCGGCGAGCCGTTCCACCGCTGCACGCACACAGCACTGTCGCCAAAGGGGGAGATCTATGTGTCGGACGGCTACGGCAATGCCAAGGTGCACAAATATTCGCCTGACGGCAAATTGCTGATTTCGTGGGGCGAGCCCGGCACCAACCCAGGCGAGTTCAACATCGTGCATAACATCTGCACCGACGCCGACGGCTGGGTCTATGTCGCCGACCGCGAGAACCACCGCATCCAGGTGTTCGACGGCAACGGCAAGTACGAGACGCAGTGGAACAATCTGCACCGGCCCTGCGGCTTATACATGGACTATACCCGCCACCCGGTCTGCTATATCGGCGAGCTCGGGCCGGTCCAGCCGGTCAACCGCAACAGCCCGAACCTCGGGCCGCGCGTCAGCATCGTCGACAACCAGGGCAAGCTATTGAGCCGGTTTGGCGATCCGCATGCGAGCCTGGCGCCGACCGGGTTCATCGGCCCGCATGGCATGTG
>JBAQJG010000591.1:0-10987 GCA_049300145.1 Chthoniobacterales bacterium
AACACGTAAACGCTAAAGGAGGCCGCTAATGGAAGAGCAGAACATTCGGATGGCCATTGATCGGCATTGGGCAGCGTCTGCTGCGGGTGATCAAGTTGCCGAACATCAAATCTACCACGATGACATCGTGTGCGAGTATCCACAATCAGGCGAGGTAATTCGCGGTCGGAGTAACCTGCAGGCGCTTCGCAGTCATCATCCTGGCAGGCCATCGGGGTTTTCGGTCCGACGGATCGTGGGAAAGGGCAATCTCTGGATCACTGAGTACGTGATTATCTACGAAGGCAAGCGCGTCTACACCGTGAGCATTATGGAGTTTCGGGATGGAAAAGTGTCGCATGAAACCCAATACTTCGCCGATCCATTTAAGGCTCCTGCTTGGCGCGCACAGTGGGTTGAATCGGTGGCAGTCGACAACATCTAACCCTGCGATGAAGCGAACCGCTGCCAGCGCAGGAAACTCGTTGAGCTGTTGAGATGAAAAGGTTGCCGTCGGCTGGCTTTACTGATCTTGCGACGGCTCGGTCGGTCTTAGCGCCGCGGCGCCGAAATTCACGCTGAATCGTTTGCACCAGATCGACACTGCGCGGTATTTCGCCAGGTCCAAGTCGCTACCAAGCCTGTAGTTTTGGTCGCCGATGTTGCCCTTGAGGACTCCCAGGTCAATGAATCCAGCCTGTTGCACTGTCGCTACGTCCTTTGCATCGTCGGCTGCGACCATGTAGACGTGTACATCAGGACCGTTTGATGTGCTGAAACTCGTTAGGCGGAGAATACGAGTGCCATCTCTCATCTGGAAGATGGTCGCGGTACCTGACGTCGGGTGCAAAATGCTGTAGAACCGTCCGGATTCGAGAGGCTGCGCGGACAGGCCGTCTTGCCCCGTCGGCAATGCTTCGTCGACACGTCGATTGACGACCAGCCGCTCCGGACGAAATTCGTACCAGGCGACCAAAGCCGCGACCGCGACAACTGGAATCGCAAACTTTGTCCACTTTTTCATTTCCGTATCTCAAATGGCTTTGATCTCGAAGAACGAACGTTGCCGGCCCGTCATCACAGCACCAGGCACAATGAACTCTGCCCCGTGTATTTTAAAATGCACGTGCAAATGCAAGTTTATGACTCTAATCGATTCGCTCATGCCATTCTCTCACCCTCCGGGGCGCCCGTCTAGGTCACGGCTTGCCAGTCCGTTCCGTTACGCTCCCGCTCGGTTTTCACCGAAACCGAGTCGCCGGCTTCCCTAGACGAACTCGCAAAAGGCTCGCCGCCACCCGCCGTAAAGTTCGCCTCTGCAAACCGTTGAGCGCATCCAAAATGAACCCGCTTGTAGTTTGCTGCAGGGCAGCATGATTCTCGTTAGGGCATTCTAAAGCTCATTATCCTCTCGACGCAGCTTCTTTGGCGCACTGCCAGAATTTTCCCGCCGCTGGGCTGAGCCGGCCTTTTGTCCCCACGATGCCGACCGAGATTGGTTTCGGCTCAGGAGTGATGTGCAAAAATTTTAGGCGGTTCCCAAAACTGTAACCAAAGTCCGTGGCAATGGCCACACCGGTTCCCGCTTCGACGGCTGACATAACGGCGGAAAAACTGTCGTGCTCCTCCACCACCCGCGGTTTCTGTTTCACCTTCGAAAAGATGATCGAGAGATAATCATAGTAATTCGGATAATCTTCGCGAGTGAGGCCAATTAACGGTTCGGCCCCAACCTCGATTATCGGAATGGCGCGGCGCCGGGCAAACGGATGCTGCGGAGCGACCGCCACACAAACGCGTTCGTGAAACAACTCCTCATAGCGCACGTCGTGCAACGCACTAGCCTTCAGGGGAGGAACGACTAATCCGAGTTGAACCCGGCCATCGCGTATCCCATTGAGAATGACGTTGTTGCTCCAATCGTGCAATTTGACGTGGACGTTTGGCATCGCGCGCTGAAAAGCCCGTAAGATTTTCGGCAGAATTTCGGCAGTTGGCGTCGGTGAGTAGCCGACGTGGAGCTCGGCAGGCTCTGCGCTTGCAACCGCGCGCGCTTTCGTGACGGCTTCGTCCGCGTTTTGCAATAACGCGCGCGCATTGTCGAGGAACGCCCGTCCTGCATCAGTCAACCGAACTGACTTGGCCGTGCGTTCGAGCAAGGAAAATCCAATTTCGTCTTCGAGGTCGCGGATTTGCCGGCTGAGCGCCGGCTGCGAAACATGCAGCTTCAGCGCCGCGCGCGAGACGTTTTCCATCTCGGCCACAGCGACGAAGTAGCGCAGGTGCCTGAGTTCCACGGCTGAGAAGCAGTATGCCTGTTCGTTATGCTGAGGCAAGAAACATAGTCGTTACGCGACTTTAGCGAAGCGTGCCGGGCCGAATGCAGAAGTTCAGAGAGGGAACAGAGGGCCAGAGCTAACTGTTGATGATTTGTGTCGATAGTAAGCTCTGACCCTCCTCCGACCCATCGAAAAAAGCGTCGTTGCTAACACGCCACAACCGATCATGGACTGTTTTTATGCCGCGATCGAGGTGCGCGATCATCCCTCGTTGCGCCGGCAAACCTGTCCGCGTCAGTGGCGCTCGCGATCTAGAGACAAAAGCGGTTTGCAAAGCGCAAAAACATTCATTGACTTAGTATCCCTCTTCGTATGTGCGGAGTCGGACGAAGTAGTTATTGCGTGGCGAGGACTAGTTCGGGTTCTCGCACGCGTACCGGTCGAACGCGCCTCTTGCCAGGCACGCGTTTCTTATCGCGCACAAAGATCAGACACAAGACCGGCAGAACAATGAGCGTAAGAAACGTTGAGCTGAGTACGCCGCCGATCACGACTGTCGCGAGTGGTCGCTGCACTTCTGCGCCGGTGCCAGTCGCGATCGCCATTGGGAAGAAGCCGAGGCTGGCGACGAGCGCGGTCATGAGCACGGGACGCAAGCGGGTGAGCGCGCCTTCAATGACCGCGCGGTGAACGCTGCGGCCTTCGGATCGGAGTTGATTGAAGTAACTGATCATGACGAGACCGTTGAGGACGGCGACGCCACTGAGCGCAATAAAGCCGATGGCCGCAGTGATGGAGAAAGGCATGCCGCGCACCCATAACGCGAGCACGCCACCAGTGATGGCGAGCGGAATACCCGAGTAAATAAGCAGCGCCTCGCGCACGTTGCCAAAGGCGAAATAGATGAGGACGAAGATCAGGATCAACGCAGCGGGCACGACGATCATCAAGCGTGCGCGTGCTTGCTCCAGGTTCTTAAATTGGCCGCCGAATTCATACATGTAGCCCTCGGGCATTTTGATCTGCGCGCGAATGTGCTGATCGGCATCGCGCACGAAGCTCTCGATGTCCCGTCCGCCGATGTTGACCATGAGCGCGGCGCGACGGTGCCCGTCGTCGCGCTGAATGGGCTCCACGACTTTGACCGTGGCGAAATCGGCGACGCGACCGAGTGGGATCAATCCAGATTGGCCGACGCGGACGGGCAACGCTTTGATCTCCGCGTTGTCAGCGCGCAAGCGCTCCGGCATGCGCACCACGATATCGTGTCGCACTTCCCCTTCGACTGCGGTGCCGACTACCTGGCCGGCGAGCGCCGTGCTGATAGCTTTGTTCACCTCAGCGGTTTCGAGATTGTAACGCTCGAGGTGGTCGCGGTTGATGTTGAGGAGTAACTGCGGCGTGCGTCCCGCCGTTTCGTATTCCACCTGCGCGGCGCCCGGCGTTTTCTCGAGAATGTCTTTGAATTGCGCGGCCAGTTTGTCGAGCACGTCGTAATCGTTGCCGAAAATTTTCACCGCCAATTCCGCCTTGGTGCCTTCGAGCATTTCATTGAAACGCATCTCGATTGGCTGCGCGAACACCATGTACCAATCCGGATTAATCTTCTTCATCTCAGCGTCAATTTGTTTGATCAGCTCGGCTTTGTTACGTGGGCGGCCTTTGGTCTTCGGCCATTCCGCGATGGGCTTGTAGAAGATGTAAACGTCCGACTCGTTAGGCGGCATCGGGTCGGTGGCGATGTCGCTCGTGCCGATGCGACTGAAGATACGCGTCAGCTCGGGCATCGTGGCCAACAGACGTTTCGACAGCTCGATGTTGCCTTTAATCGACTCATTGAGGCTCAGGCCAACCGGCTTGTAGAACATCGCGGTGATGGAGCCTTCATCGAGCTTCGGTGTGAACTCCGCGCCCAAGGTGCGGAAAAGCAGCACCGCGCCGACGAACAGCGCGACCGCAGCGAGCAGGACGACATACCGTAGCCGCAGCGCGCCTAACAAAAGCGTCCGATAAATTCTTTTCGCCGCGCGAATGATAATGCTCTCGGTTTCCCGTACATGCCCACGCAATAAGAACGAGGCGAGCACCGGCATTAGCGTAAGCGCAAGCACGAGCGCGCCACTCAGTGCGAACATCACCGTGATCGCCATCGGATGGAACATTTTTCCCTCGACGCCGGTGAGGGCGAGGATTGGCACGTAAACAATCGTTATGATGAGAACGCCGAAGAACATCGGCCAGCCGACTTGTTTGCCGGCGGCAAGCACGGTTTGCATGTGCTCCTCGCGCGAGAGACGGCGGCCCAGCTCGCGCTGTCGAATGCCGAGCCGACGCACGACGTTTTCCACCATCACCACCGCGCCGTCGATAATCATCCCGAAGTCGACCGCGCCAAGACTCATCAAACTGCCGGACACGTGGGTCTTTAACATTCCCGTGATAGCGAAGAGGAACGATAACGGAATGGCGAGCGCGACAATAAGCGCGGCGCGCCAATTGCCTAACAAGAGGAAGAGCACCGCAATGACGAAGATGGCGCCTTCCACCAAATTGTCTTCCACGGTCCTGATCGTTTTATTGATGAGAATCGAGCGATCGTATTGCGTGCGAATCTCGACGTTGTCGGGCAATTGCTTTTGAATCTCAGCGATGCGCACTTTGACGCGGTCGGCGACGTCGCGGGTGTTTTGGCCCGCAAGCATCATCGTCGTGCCGATGACCGCTTCTTCGGCGTCGAGCGTAGCCGCGCCCGTGCGCAACCTGGTGCCGTAGCTGACGTCGGCGAGGTCCTTCACCTTCAACGGCTCGATCCCCGCGGCGAATTTTACGGGCAACTTCGCCAGCTCATCGAGTGTATTAGCGCGACTCACCGCGCGAACGCTCAGTTGGTCAATGCCGCGTTGGATGATGCCGCCGCCGGCGTTTTCCACGTTTGCCGCAATGACATCCGCCAGGTCTGAGAACGTCATGCCCGCGGCTGTGAGCGCCTGCGGCTTTGGTTGGATGACGAGCTGTCGCTCATAGCCACCGCTTTGGTTGACGTCCGCGACTCCGGGCACCGTGCGCAGCAACGGCTTGATCGTGTATTCCTGAAGTTCAGTGAGTTCCTCAAGCTGCTCGATGCGCGACTCTGGCTTCTTTGCGCCGGGCTTGTAGTTAACGCTGTAATACAAAATTTCGCCCAGCCCGCTGGAGATCGGTGCGAGCTTCGGTGAAGCGCCGCGCGGCAATTGATCGAGCGTGGATTGCAATCGCTCGGAGACGAGTTGCCGCGCGCGATAAATGTCGGTGCCATCGCGAAACATCAGCGTGATTTGCGAAAGCCCGAATTTCGTCAGCGAGCGCATCTCCTCCACGCCGGGTACGCCGGCCATTGCGATCTCAAGCGGCCGGGTGACGAGCAGCTCCGATTCTTCCGCGGCGAGCGCCGGGACCTGCGCATTGATCTGCACCTGCACGCCGGTGATGTCCGGCACGGCATCGATGGGCAATTGCACAGCCGACCAAATCCCCGCCACGAGCAAGCCGACGGCGGCGAGCAGGATGATCGAGCGCTGCTTTAATGAGAATTCGAGGATTTTGTCGATCATTCGTTTCACCTCATTTCGAGGATTGCGTCGTGCGGCTTCGCGGTGTGCGGCCGGTCTCGAGCTGACCGATAAGCAACTCGATCTTCTGCCGTGCCTCCAGTGCGTTGGCTTGCGCAGTTAGCAACATCGTCTGCGCGTCGAGATATTGCTTTTGCAATTCAGTGTAAGTCGTTAGCGGAATAGCACCGAGCCGGTAATTCTTGTCCGCAGTTTCAGCCGCTTCGCGCATTCGCCCGAGCACTTCCGGCGTCCAGCGCGCAATCTCGCGTAATCGCGCGTCGTACATCGCGACCGCGGCCGCGATCTCGCTTTCCACATTGCGGATCATCGCATTCAAACTCGCCGCCGCCTGCACTTCGCGCGCCTTCGCCGAGTCGATGGCGCCCTTGTTCTGATTCCATAACGGCAGCGGAAATCTCACGCTCACGCCGGCCATCAGATCGTGCGTGTCCGCATTTTCCCGGTGTACAAACGGACCCGCGGTAATGCCGGTCCATTTCTCGGAACCGATTAGCTGCACCCTGAAGCCCTGCTGCTCGAGTTCCACCTTCCGCATGCGCAGATCGAAATTCCCACTACGCGCCAGCGCCAGCAGTTGAGTCATCGATGATAGCGGCGCCAATCGCAGTTCCTCTGCATCAATTTTAATCGGAGCCTCGGCCCCAGTGCCGCGGAGTTGATTCAGCTGGTAGGACGCGGCTTGCGTTTGCGTCTCGATTTCGACGCGAGTGCGATCAAGTGCGACGGTGTTAGCTTCAAGGATTCGCGCCTCGAGCGCTGGAGCGACGCCCGCGAGCGCACGCTCATTGAGCACGCGCGTAATCTCGCGGAAGCGTCCCGCCACTTGCTCCACTACCGCCGCTTTCTCGCGCGCGACAACTGTCTGATACGCGAGCAGACGAACGCGCTTCGCCAGCTCCAGCTCGAAACTCTGCAACGCAAGTTCTGCCAGCGCGATCTGCCGGTCTGCGATTGCTTTGCGCAAAGCTCTGCGCGACGGAAGATCAATAGGTTGCAGGACGCCAATCGTCCAGAGCTGTCCGGTGCCTTTCCCACCGCCGGTGATCGTCTTCACGCCAAGCTCGGTGTTCACATCGGGGTTGGGATACTCCGCCGCCGTGCGTCGCTCGCCATGTGCGATGGCAATCGCCGCGCGATAAGATTCGAGTTCGGGATTGCGCCGCAGCGCCTCCGTCACAATCGCATCAATCGACGCCGCACCTACGCGCGCTGCCGCGAGTACGATCAAAGCGGCAGCCGCCCGACCAACAACTATGCACTTGTCACCGTTCATAATTCCGCAGTTTGACTGGATCACCGCGTTTCTCACAGCAAAAGTTCCAGCGACAGCGCGCATACGCCTACGACTATTGCGGAGTATTTATAACTCCTACGTGTGAGCTACCTTCTGCTCTCTCTTTTGGCTGATCACCAACACGGCAGCTAAATCGCAATGCTAGCGATAGATCATTTCCATTAATTCCCGCCTCGCGGGTCGGCGCCGCCAAAATTCACAACAGGCACGTCACTGGTCTGACCAGGATACTCAAGTCGGCACCGACACACCTGTTGCTCGCCACAATCGGCTTGAAGAAGTCATTTTTGTCTACGCAGCGATGATGTTCGTCCTGCTGAGCAGTCTGTACCAAGTGCGGCGCGCATCAATGCCGCGCCCTGTCGATCTCATCCGAAAGTGGGAGCGCACTACAGTCCGCTAGTGGCAGGAGAAAATCTGCCGGATGCAAACTGGCGATGACGCGCTCCGATACGCGAGCGTTGTAACATGAAAATAACAACTATCTCTAAAGTAGCTAGCCTCGTGATTTCTTCCGTGATGATTCAGACCGCGGTAGCCGGACACGAGGTCGGAATTGGAGTCGGCCCGCACTTTGGTGGCGGCGGATTTGGCGGCGGCATTTTCCAGAGGCTCTTCGGCGGCGGTGGTTTCCATTCGGCGCCTGCATCTGGCGGCGATGCTCGCTTCTCTTTCGGCGGCCATCCGACATTTGGACACCCTGTGATCGTTCGGCCGCCTTCGCGGATTACAACTTCGCCTGGCCGCTTAACGATACCTTCGCACCAGCGCGATCCAATCTCGTCCATTAATCATCAGTCGACGGCGAACTCGCGTCCGAAAATCGCCTCACGCATGCAACAGCCGAGAGAACGCGCAGGAGACCACATTTTCTAGCGACAAAATGCGATTGGGGCCGGCGTAGTGCGCCCTACTGGCGCGGTCACTGGTGGGGCTTGGGATGGCATGGCTTGACTCGGTATCGATGAAGGCTACTACCGTTATTTTCCTTATTACGCTTACGACTATTACCCGTACGATTACTACCCCGGCTACTAGGCTGACCTTGAACCGTACTATAATAATAAGCGCAACGCAATTAGACGCCATTATTGCAATGCAGCGGCAACAGTTTCTCTCTGCCGGCTGAGCGCTGGCTGGGATACATGCAGCTTCAGCGCGGCACGCAAGACGTTCTCCATCTCCGCCACCGCGACGAAGTAGCGCAAATGCCTCAGTTCCACGGTCGAGAAGCAGCATGCCTGTTAGTTATGCTGAGGCAAGAAACATAGTCTTTCTCAACCGGGCGCTCCCGGTCGGATCGTGTCTGCATGAAGAATCAACTACTAAAGGAGGAAAAAATATGAGTAGAACGCTTAAAGCAATTGAGCGTCACATGACGCCGCCAAGTAAACGCGAAGCCGTTGAGCCTCACGCTCCGAAACTTGTCGGAGAATGGCAACAACGCGGACGTGAAACATCCTCTGGATATGCGCAACGAAAATTGCGTTTGGCTTTCGCGCCTTCGCAATCAACCAAACTCGCAACAGTTAACCGGTAAACAGTCATGAGCAAAACAATCGAAGCAATTATCAAACGCACAGGCGCAACGTCCGAGAAAAAATCGGCCAGCGCGACATCGCAAACCATGAAAGCGATTCGAATTCACAACTACGGCGGACCGGAAGTCCTCAAGTACGAAGACGCGCCGCGTCCGCAGCCACAAGCGGGTGAAGTTCTCGTCCGCGTTCAGGCAGCGGGAGTGAACCCGATCGATTGGAAAGTTCGCGAAGGCCACATAAAAGACTGGCCTCATAAATTCCCGCTCATTCTCGGATGGGACTTGTCCGGAGTAGTCGAGGAACTCGGTAAGGGTCCCGCGGCCGCGGGACGATTCAAAATCGGCGACGAGGTTTACAGCCTTCCCGATCCGACACGCAACGGCGCGTACGCTGATTATATCGTCGTTCGCGAACCAGAACTCGCGCTCAAACCAAACTCGCTTCATCACATCCGCGCGGCGGCCGTGCCTTTGGCTGCGCTGACCGCGTGGCAATCGTTGTTCGACACCGCGCAATTGCAGCAAGGTCAGCGCGTGTTGATTCACGCCGGCAGCGGCGGAGTCGGTCACTTCGCCGTGCAACTCGCAAAATGGAAAGGCGCGTACGTTTTCGCGACGGCCTCTACTAAAAATCAGGACTTGCTGCGCAAGCTCGGCGTGGACGAGCCGATCGATTACACGCAACAACGATTCGAAGACATCGCGCGAAAAATCGACATCGTCCTCGACACGCTTGGCGGCGAAACTCAGGAACGCTCCTGGTCAGTTTTGAAAAAGGGCGGCGTTCTGGTTTCATTGGTCCAGCCGCCGTCGGAGGAGAAAGCCAAAGAACTCGGCGTGCGGGCTGCGATCATTGGCGTGCAACCGAACGGCGCGCAACTTGCGGAGATCGCCAAGATCATCGAAGCGGGCAAGCTCGCACCGGTCATTGACCGTATCCTTCCGCTCAGCGAAGCGCGCCGGGCGCACGAGCTTAGTCAATCCGGCCACACTCACGGAAAAATCGCCCTGCGGGTCAACAACGGAGACGGAACCTTGGAAAGGAAACAGTCATGATGAGCGTGGCAAAGCCACGGAAATGGTTTCAACGGCGACGCCGTTGGCACGATCCGCGCGAAGCCCGGCCGGAGGGCAGCCAATTCCGCGACCAGCCGCCTTCGCGTGAAGCTACGGCGAGCCACAGGAGGTCGCGTCTACATCTTCGTGAATTCGCGAAGAATTCGCGAATTTTTGCCCCGTTTGCGCCCGGCGCAAATCGAGCTCCACAATTTTTCTTCCCTCCTAAATCAGCGTTTCGGAACTTTGCTGGCATTCGGAAAGCTAATGCCGCGATTAACGAAAGGAGTTCATTAATCCCATGAAACCGATACCTGGAACATTGCAACAAGGAGGAGCTGGGTTTCAGACGACGCACTGGACCCTGGTTCTGCGCGCTCGCCAAACTCAGTCGGAGATATCAGCTCAAAAGGCGCTTTCGAATTTCTGCGAAGCCTACTGGCCGCCGCTTTACGCGTTTTTGCGCCATCGCGGACACACATCACCTGAAGCGCAGGATCTTGTTCAAGGTTTTTTTGCTCATCTGCTCGAACAAAATACGTTGAGTCGCGCAGATCAGGAGAGGGGCCGTCTTCGCACGTTTTTGTTAGGCTCGATGCAGAATTTTCTGTGCAATGAGTACGATCGCGCTCGGGCGCTGAAAAGAGGCGGTGGTCATCAAATTATTTCGATCGATGAACATCTGCCGGAAGCGGAAGCAGCAATGATGGACACCGCTCATCTCAGCGATTCGCGCTCTTATGATGTGGCCTGGGCGTCAACAATCGTGAAACGCGCATGGCAACAGTTGCAAGATGCGTTCGAGACGGAAGGCAAAGCCGAATGGCTTGAAGTGCTACAACCGTTCGTAGCCGGCGGTGGCAAGACGCCACTAAGTCAGGAAGAAGCGGCCGCAAAACTTGGAGTTCCGATAGCGACTCTGCGAACGTGGCTTTCGCGTCTGCGTCAGCGCTATCGCGAAGCGCTGAGAACGGAAGTGGCGAACACGGTTTCCGATCCGGCCGAAGTCGATCAAGAGCTTCATTATCTTTATCAGATTCTCACAACATGAGCGCCGAACCTGAAATTCTTAACCGCGAATCAGCGGTCATACGCGGATCAAGGCTCTCCCTCGAACGAGATAGGACGGACTCCCTCTTCCGCAGCAGTTTAAAATCGACCGGAAGCACAGTGGGGATTGCATCGGCTCTAAACGACAATGGGCGGGTGCAAGCACCTTCCGGAAACC
>JBAQJG010000592.1:0-1872 GCA_049300145.1 Chthoniobacterales bacterium
GGTGAGTTCGCTCGACGCTGCTACCGCTGCATCCAGTCGCTGACAATCGTCGGCCACATGCCGTCGGCCTTGATTGCGGAGACGCCGCGATCAAGCCGAGTCAGCAGCTCGCCACGTTGCCCTTTGCGGACCACTACGGTGCGGTCATGTCAAGACGACCGTCTGCACGATCCCCGCGTTACGCCCCGCCTCGAAACGAGGCTCGCCGCCTTAGCTAGTTTCTGTCGCGAAACGCAAAATAGCGCTGAGACACGGGCGTTTCTACGGGTGTTTGGATATACGTTTTGCTTGACATGTACGTGTGCTATCTGACACACAGACGACATGAAGGACGCCCGATTCGAAACTTCGTCCGACGTCGTTCGCTGGCTGGAGAACGAATCAGCGGGGCTCCGGCCCGCGCTGGTTGGCTCCTTGAGCTTTCGCCGCAGTCCCTGCGTGCGCGAGAATTGTCCGGCCTGTATGTCGGGGGAGCAGCATCCAAGTTACGTCCTGTACGTCCGGCAGAAGGGGCGGCGGGTTTCCGTCTACGTGCCCGAAGAGCTTGTGCCCGAAGTGCAGCGCGGATTGGATAACGGACATGCCTTGCAGGAGCTGCAGCAGCAGGCCGCGCCGCGCTACGTGAAGGCATTGAAGCGAGAGCGGACCAAGGCACCCAAGAGCAAGAAGAGCTGAGCGCTGTGAGGGTGACGGCGCGACAGATGAGTTTTGCCGATTGGGAGTTGATGCGGCAAGGTGATCAGGGCGTGCGGCTGGAGCCGCTGTTGGAAGCGATATCCGCTTTGCTTCACGACCAGCGGGACGTCATCGAGTGTATCCGGCGCGATCTGGTGAGGGGCCTGAAGCGCCCCGGCAGCGGTCGTCACGGATTGACGGCGACGCAGGTTCTGCGCTCGCTGGTTCTGATGCGGCTCAAGAACTGGGACTATCGCGAGTTGCGCGAACGCATTGCGGATGGATTGACGCTGCGTCAATTCACGGACTTCTACTGCGCGCCGGTCCCGAAACACGATGCCTTCCAGCGCGGCTTCATCCGTCTGACGCCACAGACGCTGAAAGCAGTCAACGACTTGGTGGTTGGGGCGGCGGTCGAGCTCGGATTGGAGGACGGCGCGAAGTTGCGGGTCGACACTACGGTGGTGCAGACCGACATTCATCATCCGACCGACAACACGTTGCTATGGGATGTGGTCCGCGTTGTCACACGCTTGGTCCGCCGTCTGGCCAAAGTGCTGGAACTACGGCGAATCAAGGGGTTTTGCGACCGCACACGCTCGGCGCGGCGGCGGATGTACGAGATCCAGCGCATGACGACGAGGCAGCGTCACGAGCACCAGACCCACGCATATCGGGTGCTCATCGACATCGCCGAAGAAGTCGTACGAAACGCACGCGCGGGGCTTGAGAGGACCCGCACGATGCGTGGCAAGGACATGTTCACCGACATGGCCATCGAGGAGCTGCGCGGGCAGATCGAGCACTTCTGCGGGCTGGGAGATCGTGTCATCGATCAGGCACGTCGTCGTCTGCTCTTTGGTGAGCAGGTGGCTACCGACGAGAAGATTTATTCCATCTTCGAGCCCCATACCGACCTGATCAAGCGCGGCAAGGTGCGCACGCCGGTCGAGTTCGGCCACAAAGTCTTCCTCGCCGAAAGCGCGGAGGGCCTGATCACGCAATACGGGTGCTGAAAGGCAATCCGCCCGACGAGGTTCACGTGGCATCTTCCCTCCAGCGCCACAAGCAAGCCTTTGGCCGTGCCCCGCAGCTGTATGGCTCGGATCGGGGCTTCTTCAGCGAGCAGAACCTTGCCTCGTGCAAGCACGCCGGCGTCAAGGTGGTCTGCATTCCACAGCGTGGCGGCAAGAGGAC
>JBAQJG010000593.1:0-4151 GCA_049300145.1 Chthoniobacterales bacterium
GCCATGGTCTGTTCCATCTCGAATCACCTGGCTACCACTGGATGTCAGGCAGCGGGAACTGCCTATGAAATCGATTTGCCGGCCGACAAAGTTCCGACAGTCGCGTGCGAAGTACACGGCGGCGAGCAACTGCAATTCGCCGACAAGCTGCAAGGTTTCCCCCAGAAAGCCGCGACTTTCCCAAACCGCATCTTTCGGTCGTTCCGGAGGCTTTTCGGCGGAAGATAATTTCGTTCGTCTGTGGAGGCAGCCGTGTCGGCTGCTCTGCGTTAAAGCGTGATCGTTGAGTGTTGGGCGTTAGACATTTTCCGCCAAACTAGAAGCAGACGCTCAACGTTTAACTTTCAACGTCCAACGTTCAATGTAAGGAAAGGATAAGCGGGTGAAGGGAATCGAACCCTCGTGTGTAGCTTGGGAAGCTACCGTTCTACCATTGAACTACACCCGCGTGATGGTTTTCAATTTTCGAGCCGATGATAATCGGCTCCCCGAAAGAATTCAAATCTAGTTAGTTCGGGGTTGTTCATCTTCGATTTGCAAGCAGCGAACAATCATTGCCACGAAGTCACGTCATCATTGGATGAGGCCGATTTCTTGTCGCCAGAGCCCCCGGCGCCGTCTTTGCCTAACGACCAGGCAATCACGTTACATCGTAACTTGGGCGCGCTACCGGCATTCGCTGAATACGGATTATCGACTTGATTGTCGTACTCGCCATCAATCCGGATCACGTAGTTCCTGCCCCACGGATCAAAGTATTGGCCTACGTTGCCAGCTGTCGTACCAATACCAGACCATGGATTGTTCGCATCTTTCACGTCCGGCGGTGAAATGAAAACGATCTGACGAGGATTCAGCGTCGTGGCGGAAAGCCCCCGTAGCTCGTTGAACAAAGTCTCATTCGTTGTCGGGCTTCCTCCTGGCCCAAAAGTTGTATCGCTGCTCGTTGAAAGCGGATTCTTCCCGTATTCCGTGTAGAACGCGTTCACGGCGATGACAATTTGTGTCAGATCGTTTTTGGCCTGGGTTCGTTTCGCCTGATCTTGGATGCCGCGGAAGGCGGGGAACAAAAGTCCCAACAAGATCGCGATAACGGTGATGACGACGAGCAGCTCGATCAGGGTAAGGGCTTTTACGTTTTCTGAATATCGTTGCATCACTCTGAGCTTATTACGTCTGGATTTGCCTCGCGCAACGGATCACGTCCACTTCCGCATCTGCTCCGGGAACGGGCATTGCGTGCAGTCGGAATTATCTTGCATGCAAAAATCTTCGTAGATCTGGAGCAAACCTTGTTGGTGCGTGACGCTTTTTAGAAATTGCCCGCGCTTCGCATCATCGCCGAAGAGCCGTGTCGCCGCAGTGGCCAGCCGCCGGTTGGAAAGGCGCGCGGGCAGTTTTGAAAATTCGTTCCAAACATCGCGCCCCTCTGCCACAAAGAACGGAAACACCACATTGGCAAGAGTCTCGGCGGCGCGTGTTTCGCCGACGATAGCCATCGCTTCTGGCGATGCCGGCGAAGTCAGTGTGTAATGGAAATCCCAAAACGGATGCGCAAGCGTGAAAAAGAATTGTTCTGCGGCGCGTGCGCTCGTTTTGCCTAACGATTTGATGAACGCCGGCCATTTCTCCGAAATCGCCGCCAGCGCGGCGAGACGGCGTTGCGGATGATTGAGCGGACGTGTGCCGCTGAAGCGCCAGATTTTCGCGGGTAAAATTAGCCGTTGCAACGCGTCGCGATGTAGCCACCAACGGTCCCAAAGTTCGCGGACATATTTTCTTGCCGGTCTTTCATAGACATCGAGGTCGGGCGCTTGCAGAAATCCGGCGACGCCGAAAAGCATTGCTTCCGCCTGAGTCGAGTTGGCGCGCAATAATTTGAGCGGCAATCGCTGCGCCAGCAGTGTGAACGGAAGTTTGTTTTGTTTGTAACCAAGCGCGGCCGCAATCTCCTGAAAAAGCGCTTCGTCGCGACCGTGATTGTCGATCTTGCTCCGGATACGCGCGGCCTTTTTTTGTAATCGAAATTGGGCGGCCGCATCCAGCACGCGGCCCACGCGGTCTTCCGGCAAATTTCTCAACGGCGCCTGACAACGTCCCGGACACGCGAGCGGGACGTTCGCGCTCAACGTCTCGGCCAGCGTGTTTGGATCGGCCCGCACCTGTCGCACCTCGCGGTTTGATCTGGTGCGCGCGAAAAATGTTCGCTCGCTCAGGTGGACAAACACGTGCAGCACAGTGTCTTCAAAGGCGGGATTCGTCGCATGACCGTGCGACTCCCAATTTCGATCGGTGAGATCGAACTCGATACTGCCACGCATCGGTTCGCTTCCGTTCACGCGAATCGCGGCGTCGCTAAAGTCTGGTCCCGCTTCGCGATTCCAAACGCCGAATTGCACGATATCGATCTTTTCCCCGGTAAGAGTGACAAAATGTTTGCCGAAATCTCCCGCGAACCAGCGCGCTTGGAGTTCCAGCTCGCTCAGGATTCGTTGCGGAGGAAACAGCGCACGCTCGCGCACGCGCGCGGCGGTAAGTATGTGGACGTATTTCTCGAGCAAAGGCATGAGCTCTTCTTCTAGCGTAGCGCACAGCAAACGGAAAGGTGGATCGTCCGCTCCGCCGCGCGATATTAAATTGGGCGCCGAAGGCGCATTATTTTTAGTATCGACATCGCCGCGGCAACGACCGCACGGTGCGCCTACGTTGCCGCGACAGATTCGCTTCTGAGCAAAGGCTCGGTTAAGCGCTCGCGTAGGCAATCGGCGATGTGCTCGACGACCGCAGCCTGCGATCGCGGAAACACGAACAGATATTTCGGGCCTCGGCCGGCCGCCGGGAAAATAATCAAATTCTCCGAAAGAAATTTTGACTCATGCGTGACCATTGAGCCGTCGAGCTCGATGGTCTGAGCAAAGGGCCGTCCGCTTTTCCGGGCGACGAAGAAAATCTTGCGAGGCTCTTCTTTCGTCGCGACGAGCGCGCCGAAAAGATTTGCCGGAATGCGGCGGCCCCGTCCGCTAATGCAGGGCGTGGCCCAGGCGATCGTTTCGCCGAGAACATTTTGTCGGCTGAAATCCGAAGCGAAACGCGTTGGCAGAGTAAGCGGCAGTTTCACCGGCGCGCTGAGATCGGCGGGACCATTCAATTTTTTCAATGCCAACCAGATTTTTGCTTTTGTGGCGCGCAAAACTTTTGGTGCGAAATAAAGAAACGCTGCGATGGCCAGCGCGAAGACCGACAAGGCGAGCGCCGGATTGTAATGAATGAGCGCGAGTCCGCCGAGCACGGCGACATCTTCACCGAAACTAAGCGCGATGTTCGAAAATGGTTCGGGTGATGTGTTACTTGCGAGGCGTGTCGCCGCTTTCGCTGTATGCGTAATTAGGCTGGTGCCTCCCGCAAGCAACGCAACGATCACGGTAAACGCGGGACTCGGATGTCCCAGCACTTGAATCGCAAGCAATGCGCCGCCAATCGGGCGGATCACCGTGTGGACGGCGTCCCAGGCGGAGTCAATCCAGGGAATCTTGTCGGCGAAAAATTCCAGAAAATAAAGAATGCCCGCGATGGCGATGATCACGGGATTGCCCAGCGGTTCGAGTGATTGATAAGCGGGCGCGAGGGTGATCCAGTGGAAATGGATGGCGAGGCCGGTGGCAAAAACGGTGAGGTAAAGATTAAGGCCGGCCAAGGCGGCAAGTCCGAGGGCGACGCCGAGGAGGTGAAGCTTTTCCACGCGGAAAGTATGGGCGTACGCAAGCTATTGTCACGCGCGAGTTGGGTCGGCTCGAATGACCAAGCACGAATGACGAATGACGAAGCCCGAATGAGGTCTTGCGATTCCGTTTCGGTCATTTCTATTTCGTCATTCCTTCGTCATTAGACCATTCGCCGTTCGTCATTCATACTGCGCCATGCTTGATATGCGCCTGATTCGCGAGAAACCGGATTTCGTGCGCGAACGACTGGCTACACGCGGCGGCAATGACGAAGCGAAGATCGACGAGCTGCTGCGGATTGACGCCCAGCGGCGCAAAGACGAAACCGCGCTCCAAAAATTAAACGCCGATCGCAAAGGATTGAGCAAAGAAATCGGCGCAAAACGCGGTCGGGGTGACGCGACGACGGAACTCGAAGCACGTGTGCGG
>JBAQJG010000594.1:0-32935 GCA_049300145.1 Chthoniobacterales bacterium
CGCTGCGGAACGATCCGGAGATTTCCGAGATGATCGCGCAAGGGCGGTTTGTCGATCTTTTACAAAACGATAAGGTCCTGGGCGCCGCGAATGATCCGGCGCTCATTGAGCAGGTCAAGAAATTCGATCTAAATGCCGCGCTCGATTACGCGCTGCCAAAATAGGAATCTCAGTGGATGAATTACATCACCACCATTGGCCTGGAAGTGCATGTGCAACTTAAGACGCGCTCGAAAATGTTCTGCGGGTCCCCGGTGGAATTTGGCGCTGAGCCGAACTCGCACACTTGTCCAGTGTGCCTGGGCTTGCCCGGCGCATTGCCGGTGATGAATCACGAAGGGCTGCGCATGACTGTGCTCACCGGGCTGATGCTCGGCTGCGACATCGCGCCGATCTGCAAGTTCGATCGTAAAAACTATTTCTATCCGGACATGCCGAAGAATTACCAGATTTCGCAATTCGATATGCCGCTGTGCACGAACGGCAGTGTTCCGTTGCACGATCTGGCCTACCCCAAAGATGCGCAGAAAAATATCGCGACGCCGGAGAAGGAAGTGCATCTCGTTCGGATCCATTTGGAGGAAGACGTAGCCAAAAGTTTTCATTTCGAAACGAGCACGGGGATCGATTTCAATCGTGCCGGCACGCCGCTCATGGAAATTGTTACGCAACCGGAAATCAATTCGCCGGAGGAAGCGTTCGCGTTTCTCACTTCGCTCAAACAAATTCTAATTTACGGCGCGGTCAGCGACGCCGATATGGAGAAAGGTCAGCTTCGTTGCGACTGCAACGTTTCCGTTCGGCCCGAATCACAGAAAGAGCTTGGCGCCAAAATCGAGATCAAGAACATGAACTCCATCAGCGGTGTGCGACGTGCGCTGGCTTACGAGATTCAGCGGCAAATCAATGCGCTCGAGCCTGGCGAAAAACTCGAGCAGGAAACGCGGGGATGGGATGACGTTGCGGGGGAAACATTTCTCATGCGCACAAAAGAATCGGCGCATGATTATCGTTATTTTCCCGATCCCGATCTCGTGCCGGTGAAAAGCGAAGTGTTGCTCGCGGATGCGCGTGCACGCGTGCCCGAAATGCCGAAGGCGAAGCGCGCTCGTTTCGTTGAGCAATATCAGGTAAGTTCATATGACGCGGGCGTGTTGACGGACGATCTCGATCTGGCGCGCTATTTTGAAGCGGCCGCCAAGGGCGCGAAGAAACCGAAGAACGTCGCCAACTGGATTCTCAACGATTTGCAAAGCGCGCTCAGCACGGCGGGCAAGACGATCAACGATTGCCCGATTCCACCAGAAGCGCTCGATGACTTGGTCAATCTAATCGACAGCGGAAAGATCAGCGGCAAACAGGGCAAGGAAGTTTTTGCGGAGATGTTTGCAAGCGACAAAGGCGCGGCTGCGATTGTGAAGGAAAAAGGAATCGAGCAATTGAGCGACGCAAGTGTGATTGAAGCGCTGTGCGATCAAGTCATTGCCGGGAATCCCAAACCGGCCGCTGATTTCAAAGCGGGCAATGCGGCGTCGCTCAATTTTCTCAAAGGCCAGGTGATGAAATTGTCGAAAGGAAAAGCGAATCCGCAGCTTGCTGGTGAAATTTTGGAGCGGAAGTTGAAGACTTGAAGAGAACGTCCAACCCCGAAAAACTCTCGGGGCAGGCTGCTCAACGCCCAACGTTCAACGCTCAATTCAGAGATTGTAGGGCAGCCGCTCCGGTTGCCATCGTATGAACCAGCAGCCGGTGCGCTGCCGTGCAATCGCGTGTCGTGAAAATTTTAATCGCACCGGATAAATTCAAAGGCTCGCTGAACGCGCGTGACGTCGCAGAAAATATCGCTGCTGGTCTGCGCGAAGTTTTGCCGAAATCCAAGATCAACATCGTAGCGATGGCCGATGGGGGCGAGGGAACGGCGGAAGTCATTTGCGAGGCGCGCCAAGGCTCCTGGGTGAAATGCGATGCGCACGACCCGATCGGTCGCGAAATCGAAGCCCGCTACGTTGAGATCGATAACCGAAAACTTGCCGTGATGGAAATGAGCGAAGTGGCGGGGATGCGGCGACTCCCTGAAAGTGAAAGAGATCCGTTGCGCGCGAATACATTCGGCGTCGGCGAAATGATTCTCGCCGCAGCGAATCGCGGCGCACGCGAAATCGTGATCGGTCTCGGCGGGAGCGCAACGAACGACGGCGGCGTTGGAATGGCGCGCGCGCTTGGATTTCGATTTTTTGAGCACCTGCCTTCGCCTGGCTCCGGCGCGGCAGGAGAGCATGAGTATGAGCAAGAGCTAAGCAGGATCGTTAAGCTGGAATGGATTCAGAAACCGAAAAACTTGGCGCTCCCGAAGATGGTTGCGGCGGTCGATGTGCGAAATCCTTTGCTTGGCGAAAATGGCGCTACCCGAGTGTTTGGTCCGCAAAAAGGCGCGACGGAAAACAAGATCGACATCTTGGAGCGCGCGCTTGGCCGACTTTCGGAAATCGTGGCGAAAGACTTTGGCATTGATTATCGCGACGAACCAGGCGCGGGCGCGGCCGGCGGACTTGGATTTGGTCTGATGAGTTTTTGCAGCGCAGTTATGAGACCAGGTTTCGAGGTGGTCGCGGAATCGGTCGGACTCGAATCGAAAATGGAAGATGTCGATGTTGTGATTACGGGCGAGGGCAGTTTGGATCGACAAACACTGGAAGGAAAAACACCGGCAGGTGTCGCGCAGCTTGCGCGCAAACTTGGCAAACGGGTTTTTGCCATTGTGGGACGCGCGAGCGAGGATCGACAAGTACGAGAACTTTTCGATGAAGTTTACGTCACCACTCGACCTGGGATGAGCGAGAAGGAGAGTATTGCGGACGCAGCGGAGTTATTGCGGGACAGGGCGCGCGAGCTGGCGAAAAGTTTGGACGAATAATGCGACGCTCATAGAGCGCCGCTACAGAGTTTTATAAAATTCGCGGAAATGTTTCGCAGTCTCGACGTAACTCCATGCCCACTTCGCGATATCTTTTTGTTCGTCGAGACTGAGTGATCGCCGAATCTTCGCGGGCGAGCCGAGAACGAGTGAGCCGGAAGGAATCTTCGTGCCGAGCGTGACGAGGGCATTTGCGCCGATGATAGAACGTGCGCCGATTTCGACGCCGTCGAGAATGATCGCGCCCATGCCAACGAGCACTTCGCTCTCGATCTTGCACGCGTGCACGATGGCGCTGTGGCCGACGGTTACGAGTTCGCCAACGATGGTGGGAAAACCGGTGTCGAGATGAACGACGGCGTTGTCTTGAATATTCGAACGCGGTCCGATGACGATGCGATTGATGTCGCCGCGCAAAACAGCGCCATACCAAACGCTCGATTCTTCTTCGAGCGTCACATCGCCAATCACGGTCGCGCCTGGAACGACCCAGGCAGTCGGATGAATGGTCGGACCTTTTTTTAAACGCGCGGCGATGCCGGGATGTCCAGTCGGCAGGTGGTGTGGATCGACATTCATTTCGGCATTACGGTTTAACGTTGAACGCTCAACGTCTAACGCTCAACATCGAATGAATGGGAGCACAGGATTCCACTGCGGCGTGCGGCCCTGCGAGACGCGCAAACGAACAACCCCGGCGCCGAGTCCGTCGCAAGATGTGGCCGACAGCGGTCAAGACGCCTCCGCTCCTCATCGTCAGCGGCTTACGATATATGAGTAGGAGTGAGGGCAAGAGCACGAGCGCATGCAAGAACAAGATTACTAGGATAGCCAGAGAATGGGATTTTCTTCTGCCGGTGCCTGAACGATCATAGCTACTCCATGCAGGACATTCCCCCCGATACCGTCACCCCGTTTGTTTTCTCCGATCCGGGTGGTAAGCGCTGGCCACGGTTGCGCCTGATCCTGCTCCTGAGCGGAGTGCTGGTTTTTCTCGGGACAGTGCTTTTTGTCCAAACACTTTTCGTCGCGCCGCAAATGCGGGTGCCATTTTCACTGCGGCAGTTGAAAGGCCAACTCAAGGCTTTGCAGAAACAAAATCCGGCTGGACAAGTGGCGTCGACCTCATTGCTCTGGCAGAAATTCGGCGCGGCCCGGCAAGCGGCGAAAAAACTCGGTGGTCCGACGCCGTCGCCTCCGGCGCGACCGCGAAAAAAATCTCCGATCAACGAAGTACGGCTCGCGTTCTACACCAACGGCGATCCCTACAGCTATGCGTCGCTCGAGCAGCATGCCGCGCAAATTACTCACGTCTGTCCTGAATGGATGGCAGTCGTCAACGGCCTGGGTGATTTGCAAATCGATGCGGATGCACGGCTGCCGAAATTTGCCGCGAGCAGAGGCATCGCGTTGATGCCGTTGCTGACGAATCTGGTGGGAGACACCTGGCAACCGGAAGCGATCGAAAATCTCGCGCACGGTCCGGCGGATCGACAAGATCGTTTCATTCACAACGTGCTCGCGGCTTTGCGCAATGCCAAGGCGGCTGGGGTCGTACTGGACTGGGAACAAATCGATCCGGCCTACAAGAAAGACATCACCGCTCTCATCGACAAATTCGCGGACACATTGCATGACGATGGAAGGGAACTATGGCTCTGTGTTCAACCCGGCCAGGAGCTCGATTACATCGACTTCCAGAATCTGGCCGATAATGTCGATCGGTTTGTCGCGCTGCTCTTTGACGAGACCTCCGATATCGATCCGCCCGGCCCACTCGGATCCCGCTCCTGGTTTGAAGGCTGGCTGCATGTATTGCTGGAAGATTCAGACACGAAGCAATGGATCATCACGCTCGGGAGTTACGGATACGATTGGACGATCGGCGGAAAGAAAGCAGAACTAATCAGTTTTCCCGAAGCGATGAGCCGCGCCAACAGCGCAGGAGTCGAGGCCGCAGAAGTCACGGCGCCCGGTTACAATCCATATTTTTATTTTGAAGACGGGGACAAGGAGCACGCTGTCTGGTTTCTGGACGTGGTCACGTTTTTGAATGAGTTGCGCGAAGTGCGCGATCAAAAGGCAGGCGGCTTTGCGCTTTACCGGCTCGGTACTGAGGACACGGCGATTTGGGATGCGCTTAATGTGCGCCCCGATTTTAAGATCGACAATCAAACGCGACAGTTGCTGGAAGTGCTCAAAAGCACGGACACCATCGCGGACGTGGGCGACGGCGAAATTGTCACGGTGGATGAGAGCCGCTCGGATGGGATGCGAAATCTGGCCGTCGATCATGACGGGTATCTGACGGCCAAATACACAAAATTCCCGGAGTTTCCTACGCTTTATCATCAAGGCGCCGGGGGCGAGCATCAGGTCGCGATCACTTTCGATGACGGTCCCGATCCGCGGTGGACACCGAAAATCCTCGACATTTTAAAAGCGGCCAACGTCAAAGCAGCGTTTTTTCTCGTGGGCGTAAACGCAGAGCAACACCCCGGCCTCGTCCGACGCATTGTCGATGAAGGGCACGAGATCGGGAACCACACTTATTATCATCCGAACCTGGCGCTTTGCTGGCCAGAGCACGTTCGGCTGGAATTGAATGCGACCCAGCTTTTAATCGAGAGCATCACCGGTCGCGCAACGACATTGTTCCGGCCGCCGTATGCGGCCGATACCAGTCCGTCACAATTAAGCGAGCTGATTCCACTGCAAATCGCGCAAGACCTCGATTATCTCGTGGTCTTGGAGAACATCGATCCGCAGGATTGGGCAAAACCGGGCGCCGATATCATCCTGCAGCGCGTGAAGCAACAACGGCGTGATGGCAGCATTATCTTGCTGCACGATGCCGGGGGCGATCGCTCGCAAACTGTCGAAGCACTCCCGCGCATTTTGGATTGGCTGCACGCGCGGGGCGACTCGGTGGTGCCGCTGAGCACGCTGCTTGGGACGACGCGCGATGCCGTCATGCCGCCGTTACATGAAAATGGTCAATCGCTTACGCGGCTGGTAAGTAGCACCGGATTCCGCATCTATCATGGGATCGAGGAATTTCTCTGGGCGTTCATGATTGTGGCGACGGCGCTGGTAGTGGTTCGAACGCTCGTTGTGATTTGGCTGGCATATTGTTTTCGGCGACAGCCGAAAGCGGATTTTGCGAAGCCGATTAGTGTGGTGATGGCCGCATACAACGAAGGCAAAGTGATCGCGAGCACGTTGCACGCGCTGCTCAACACCGACTACAAAGGCGACATCGAAGTGATCGTGGTGGATGATGGTTCGCGCGATGCAACTGCGTCCGAGGTCGAGTCAATCACACAGGTCGATCGGCGTGTGCGTTTATTGCAGCAGGAGAATCGTGGCAAGGCGCGCGCGTTGCAGCGCGGCCTGACCGCAGTGCGGCATGGCATCGTTGTCTTCATCGATGCCGATACGCAATGTCAGCGCGACACGCTGCCACGTTTGCTCGAACCGTTTGCCGACGAACGTATCGGTGCGGTTTCGGGCCATGCAAAAGTCGGGAATCTCCGCACTTTCATCGCGCGTTGTCAGGCGCTGGAATACACTTGTGGCTTCAATCTCGACCGGCGCGCTTACGATCGTTGGAATTGCATTACGGTCGTGCCCGGCGCGATTAGCGCCATCCGCAAGGATGCGATCGATCAAGTGGGTGGGCTCAGTTTGCAGACGCTGGCCGAAGACACCGATCTCACTCTTTCGTTGCACAAGCATCGGCAACGGATCGTTTACGTGCCGGGCGCGATCGGCTGGACGGAAGCGCCGGAAAGCGTGACCACGCTGGCGCGACAACGTTTTCGTTGGGCATATGGTACGTTGCAATGTCTTTGGAAGCATCGCGACATGGTCTTCAACTGGAAATATCGCGCTCTCGGCTGGTTTAGTCTGCCGAGCGTTTGGTTTTTCCAAATCGTCCTCGTGGCCGTCACGCCGATGGTGGATTTGTTTTTGTTTGCCTCGCTTCCATTTGGCGCATGGCGCGCGGTCATGCCATTCGTGATCACCTTCCTGTCGATGGATGTCATTCTGGCCACGCTCGCCTGCATTTTGGAGCGCGAGCCGATCGTGCGCGCCTGGCGGATTTTGCCGATGCGCCTGATCTATCGCCCGATGCTCAGCTATTGTATCTGGAAAGCGATCCTGCGGGCTGTGAAAGGCGCCTGGGTGAGCTGGGGCAAGCTCGAGCGGACCGCCAGCGTACCGGTCCGAGTGTGAACAAGTGCGGAGGAATGTCAAAGCACGAATGACGAAGGAATGACGAAATCGGAATGATGAAGAGCGTAGTCCGGTTGCCCCTTCGTCATTTCAGCGTTTTGCATTCATTCGTCATTTTGTTTACCATCGCTGGCGGATTAGCCTCGTGCAAAAAGCCTGGCCTAACGAATGCGCGCATCGATCCAAACGGTCCGGTCGAGATCGTGATTCCGGAACACGGCGCATACACGGGCGCGTTCATGGATTTCGGTGACGAGGAGGACGACGTGACGCTGGAGATGATCGAGGATTTCGAATCGATGGTCGGCAAACATCAAGCCATCATCGCGTCGTCGAGCTACTGGGGCGAACAAACTTTTCCTACCGCGAATTTGAATGTCGAGTGGCGGCACGGCTCGTTGCCGCTTGTCTTTTGGTCGCCGTGGGACAAACCGTACGAACAGAATCGCGGTCCCGATAGATTCAGTTTATTCGAGATCATCAACGGCAAGTGGGACGCGTACATCGACAAGTGGGCTGATGCCGCGCGCGAATTCGGTCATCCCATGATTGTCGCTTTCGGTGTGGAGATGAACGGCGACTGGTTTCCGTGGTCAGGCGTTTATTACGGCGGCGACAAATGGGCTGAGGACGAGGAAACTTGGGAAGGCCCGGAGCATTTCAAGGCGGCTTACCGCCACGTGGTTGACCGCGTCCGCGCCCGCGGCGCATCGAACATCAAGTGGATGTTTCACTCGAATAATTATTCCTATCCCATGGATACCTGGAATTTTGCGCCGTCTTACTATCCGGGGGCCGAGTATGTCGATTGGTTAGGCCTGAGTGTTTACGGCCAGCAATTCAAAGAGGAACCAAACCCGGGTATTCGTTCGCTCGTGGATTGGCCGTATCAGGAAATGTGCGGACTCGATCCGAACAAACCGATCATGATCGCCGAATGGGCAACCGGCGACTTTCCGCACGCGATCGACGAACATGGCGGGATCGGCAAAGCTGAGTGGATCAGACAGGGGTTGGAACTTTTTCGGACGCGGTATCCGCGCGTCAAAGCTGCAGTTTACTGGCACGAGCGCTGGCAGAACCCCGATCAATCCTATAGCAACTTGCGAGTCAATTCTTCCGTCGAATCGCTGCAAGCCTACCGTGCGGGCATCGCGAACTCCGATTGGTTAGGCAATCTGATCCTGCGTACTATTCCGAAAAAGTAGATGTCGGGTCTAACATTTGTAGGCCATCTGAGTCAGCCCCGAAGGCTTTCGGGGTTCGCAGAAACGCGCTACAGTTTTTCTAATGCCACGCCGAAAGAATCGCGCCGAGAAGAATGCAGCCAAAGAAGTGATAACTGGCGTCGATTAACCAGACCTTAAACGGTTTCGATTCCCACAGGTACTGAATGGTGATCGCCGTGGCGGCGAAACCGGCGCCAACGCCGGCTCCCAGCTTCAACCCATGCGCCAAATCCACGATCCCTGTTCGCGCGATGAGCCGCATCATGATCACGGCCGCGACAAGGTTTGCAATAAAAGTGCCGATCATCTTCGGCGCCATGCCGCCTTTTTCGGGTTTCACGCCATGCTGTTCCAGGCCGGCGACCCAGATCTTGCCGAACAAAACTGAATACCAGAGCCAACCCAAAATCCAGTAGGCGACTGCCGCGCAAATAATAGCTAACCAATTCATAACTGCTCTTTTGTCAGTCGCGACTTGCGGGAGCAAGAAAATTTGTAGCCGAGGTCGCTGACCTCGGTTCCGACTTCGCCGTGGCCGCGGTCGGCGACCAGCGGCTGCAGCGGGAGAAATTGCGCGATTTAGACAAAATCCTTAGTTGGCGGCGTCTTGATCATAAAAGACCGTGAAAAGGTCATGGACAATGTCGCCACTCATGAAGATTGGAAGGTTTGTTTTCCCCAGTTTGCTCCCGGTTTGCTCCTTTTCGCGCGGCAGTGGCTGCGCTCATCGGCTGACGCCGAAGACGTTGTTCAGGAAGCGTTCGTTCGCTTTTGGCGGCGCAATCATAACATTGAGAACCGCGCCCTGCTTTATGCTACGGTGCGTTCGATCGCCCTCGATTTTGTCCGGCGCGATAGCCGGCGCGCCCGGCGCGAAGCAGATGCGTCTTCCGAAGCTGCTGGATCGGTCGAACCGCAGTTTGAACAGCTTGACGATTCGCAGCAGCCTCTGGCAATCGCACTCGATCGTCTTCCACTCGATCAACGCGAGGTGCTCGTCATGAAAATCTGGGATGAATTGACTTTCGCGGAAATCGCAACGGCTCTCGGCATTTCGCAAAACACGGCGGCCTCGCGTTATCGCTACGCGCTAATCGCTTTGAAGAAAAGCTTGCAACCGCAATGAACGATTTTTCCGAACTCGAGAACGAGCTGAAGAAACTGCGACCCGCGCCGCCTTCACGGGAACTTTTTTTGCGGATTGAGCGTGCGCTTGTCGATATTACAAAGGAAACTGAATCCGCCGGTAACGTTGTCCGTCCCGATCGCTTCCGAGTCAATTGGGTCTCGCTCGGCCTCGGGCTGGCCGCGGCAGCGGTATTGCTGATCGTCGCCCGCATCGAGATCAATCGTCCGGCGAAACAAATCCCGGCGGTCGCGTCACTTACTCCAGCGCCGCGCGCCAAGCCCGGCGCGATCAATAACCAGCTCGTGCCCGCCGGTTTCACCCAAGTTGTTTACAATACACGGGATGAAGGCTTGCACTTTGCCGATGGCTCGGACCAGCCAATGCGCCGCGTGCGCTATCAAACGCACGAGACATTGCAATGGCGTAACGCCGCCACGGGCGCCTCGCTGCGTGTTTCCTATCCGAGCGAACAAGTCGAGCTCATTCCCGTTTCCGGCCAATGATTTTCGAAATTCAAACAACCAACAAACCATGAACACAAGATCCATCGCTACCATCGCTGCCATCGCGCTCCTGCCCATTGCAGGCCTTGCGCAAACTCCACCTTCGCCACCCCCGTCGCCGGCTCCGCCGACCCCGCCGGATCGACATGAAAGAATGCCGAAGGTTCCGGTGACATTTCTCGGCGTCGACACATCCGAGGTTCCGAGCGTCGTCAGCGAACAGCTCGGTTTGGCAAAAGGCTTCGGCCTCGTAGTCGATTACGTTGTTCCCGACGGTCCGGCCGCAGTCGCGGGCGTGCAGCAAAACGACATCTTGAAAATGTTGAACGACCAGATTCTTACCGAACCGGATCAACTGGCAAAACTGGTGCGCAGTTATTCAGAAGGGACAAACGTCACGCTTACGGTATTGCGCAAAGGTCAGGAGCAGAAAATCACCGTCAAGTTAACGAAAAAGGAAGTGCCACAGCGCCACGAGTTCGGTCCGGGTCGTCATAGACACGAAGATTTCCCGTTCGGCGATTTCGGAATGAACGGCAACTTCAAAGAGCAAATGGAGAACTTGAAAGAGCAGTTGGGCGCTCAAAAGGGAATGATCCACGACGCCGTGGTGAAAGCTCGTGAAGAAGCGATGCGTGCGCGTGATCAGGCCCGCGAGCAAGCGAGGCGCGCAGTGGAAGAAGCGCGCCGCGCCGCCGGTCGATGGAACATCACAACCAATGAGGACGGCGGACTAAAGACGACCAAGATTGACATCGGCAAAGCGCAGATCGTTTTCTCTGATGACAAAGGCGAGATGAAACTGGAGACCGTTGATGGGAAAAAATTGCTTACGGCGAAAGATCCGCAAGGCAAACTACTCTTCAGCGGTCCGGTCGAGACGAAGGAAGATATCGACAAAATCCCGGCCGAGGTTCGCCAGCGTTACGACAAGTTACAGGAAGAAGAATTGCGGGCAGTCGCGCCGCCGTCCGATACGAACGAAGATGGTGATTCGGCCGACACAAATGATGATGACAATGAAACTCCGCCGATGGAACAGGTATCGAGGAATTCATTCCCGCGCGTCCCGTCGCTGTTCCGAACCGTTCTGAGTTGAGGCAGAGACTCCGCCGAGCTTCTTAACCTGGCGAGCACCGAATGCCTTCGGAGCCCCGCCGCCGCTGGGTGGAGTTTTTTACAGTTAGTGACAGCTCACTGGGACTCACCGTGCTAAAGAGCACTCTCGCTCCAACACCAAACACGGCCTGAAATCAACACAGTTACTCCAGCTTCAGTAACTGCGTGCGTTGCTATTACGGACACGGTCCGACCCTCGCAGTCCCACTAAGGCCACCGGTGTAATTCGCCCCTCCGCCTCCGGTCGCTCCGCCCGTAACGAAAGCCTTGAAGCTCTCGGGCGTACCTGCATGATCCGAATTTTGGTATTGGCTCGCCGTGCCATCGTCCACGGGTTTGACTCCGAGCACATTGTAATTGGAGCTGAAGGTCCTGTAAAGAGCCGCCGCCCACTGCCAGTTCAAACTCACACCAGGCGTGTCGATGGTAACCGTTCCACTCCACGTGACGTTGCTTATTCCTCCGGGCAGATTTGCCGGTACCTGATAACTAAGACCTGAAAGGAACGTGTTACCCGCTAAGCCTGATGACGGCGCACGTGTCACCCACATCCCGCCGCTAAACGTCGTCGTAGCCGTAGTTGCCGTAGGATCAAAAGTCACAGTGGCATCTGGCACGGAAAGCGTAAAATTTGCGCTGGTAATAGTCTGTTGGGTGAAACGAATTGTTACCGGAGTTGAAACGAGGCCGCTCGGCTTGAGCACACCGCTAAACCAGAGGTAATTGCCGCCAATGATGGCTTTGCCATTAAAGTTTGACGCGATCGAGGTCGTAATTTGACAGCCCGGTGTCGGCGTGGGCGTGGGAGTGGGCGTGGGAGTGGGAGTGGGAGTGGGAGTGGGAGTGGGAGTGGGAGTGGGACTTGTAACGGGGACCTTTGCTACAAAGGCATCATATGGGCCGCCGGTAAAAGCACGGATGGGTGAACCCCAGGTGGCATCGCTCCAGCCTGACACACCGACATCCCCATTGGCATCCACCGCCACTCCGAAGCAGAAATCACTCTGCTCGCTACCAAGAAACGTATTCCAAGTGAGCGCTCCGCTTGGATCCAGCTTCGCGGCAAAAACGTCAAGGCCCCCGATGAAGCCGTTGGTAGGTGTACCCCAGGTCGCTGCGCTGTAGCCGCCCACGTAAACATTTCCGCTGACATCCAGTGCCACCCCGGTGCCAAAGTCAAACGCTGCGCTGCCAAGAAACGTATTCCAAATGAGCGCTCCGCCTGAATCCAGTTTTGCGGCGAAAGCGTCAAAGTCCCCGCTGTAAGCGCGGACAGGTGTGCCCCAGGTCGCCCTGCTGTAGCCTGCCGCAAAGAGATTCCCGCTGACATCCAGTGCCAAAGCCCAGCAAGTGTCTTCCACACCGCCGCCGAGAAAAGTATTCCACGTTAGCGTCCCGCTGGAATCTAATTTGGCGATAAAAGCGGCTCTGCCACCGCTGAAGGCGCTGATGGGCGAACCCCAGGCAGCATCGCTGCTGCCCCCTACATAGACGTTCCCGGTTATATCCACCACCACCGTGTAGGCGTAATCAGTCCCACTGCCACCGAGAAAGGTGCTCCAGATCAGATTCCCGGTTGAATCCAGTTTCGCGGCAAAGGCATCCTGAGGGCCGGCGCTGTAAGGGCGAATGGGTGAACCCCAGGTGGTAGGGCTGTAGCCCGCCACATAGACATTGCCCGCTAAGTCTACTGCCACCGCACGGCCAGTCTCGAACGCGGGCCCATCGCCGAGAAAAGTGTTCCAGATCAGATTCCCGTTTGAATCCAGTTTCGCGGCAAAGATATCAATCCCCCCGGCGAAAGCGTGAACAGGTGAGCCCCAGGTAGCATTGCTCAAGCCGGTCACATAGACATTCCCAACCAAATCTACTGCCAGCCCGTAGCCCTCGGCCGCTGCGCCGCCGCCGAGAAAGGTGTTCCAGATCAGATTCCCGTTTGAATCTAGTTTGGCGGCAAAAGCGTCAGCGTTGCCGCCATCGTAAGCCCGGACGGGCGAGCCCCAGGGAGCAAGGCTGAAACCGGCCACATAAAAATTCCCAACTGCATCCACTACCAACCCGTAAGCCTCATCAACCCCTGTGCCGCCGAGAAAGGTATTCCAGGTAAGGGTCGGGTCGATGAAGAGCGGCTGGCTCCGGTCGTACTCGCCCAACGCGAACGTAAGCTCAACGTTACCGCGCGGTGCGAATGCAATCCGCACAGGCACACGTTTTCCATCGCGCTCTTGCCATGCTTGCGGCGCGCTCTCGTTCACCGTGCCGGTTTGGAAGCTGACGCGCAGCGACCCATCGTTCTGAACTGCGACCGGTGCGTTGTAACGCAGACGAATGTTGCCCGCATTTGCGTGCGCCTCAAGTCGATAGGTGCTGCGAACAAGCGCGCCACGGGGCGCGTCGTAGATCAATGTGACACCATCCCAGAGATTCGGGTAGGTGACCCGTGATAACGGCGCCACGCGTTGCGCGTTGCCCGGCATACCATCTCCGGTCGCGGCATCACTGAGCGGATTTGTCGGGCGCGGGTTGACAAACTCGACATGCAGCGCGTGCGAACCGCCGGCGACATAGACACCGCCTGAGGCGAAGCCGAGAATGTGTCCGCCTGACGCAAATTGAAGAAGCTGGTTGGGACCGGTCCGATGTATCGGTTTGCCAGCTTCATGTTGCCGGACCACAAAGAAGGCAAGGGCGAGGATAATCGGAAGCCACAGCAGGTTTAGAAACAACAGGCGAAAGGGCATCCCTGCGATTCTGTTTTGTAGTTTGTTCATAGGTTTTTCTTCTTCGCTTTAACGATGCCCGCCCGGCGAACACGATTGAATTTCTTTCCGAGGCTGCGCGGCCTCTCCACACCGAGTCGTAGAAAGATGAATTGCTTCTGGCAAGCAAATTATCGCTTGAGTCTGCAAATAGTGACGAATGACAAAATTCTCGCTGTCTTTTCTCGCCACTCATCACCTGTCACTTTTTCGCCTGACTCTCCCCGACTTTCTCTCGCTATCGCAAGCCGCCGCTCTCTAATAACGCTGCGAGCAAGGGTTGACGTGACACAAATGATGATGACAATGAAACGCCGCCGATGGAACAGGTATCGACGAATTCATTCCCGCGGGTCCCGCCACTGTTCCGAACCGTTCCGAGTTGAGGCAGAGACTCCGCCGACCTTCTTAACCTGGCCAGCCCCGAATGCTTTCGGGACCCCGCAGCCGCGGGCCGCTCGGGGGAGTTTTTTGCAGTTAGTGACAGCTCAGTGGAACCACGGCACCAGTCCCAGTGTGACCCGGATTCGGGTCGTAGCCTCTCGCGCGATTCTGGGAAGGCATTGTTTTCAGCTGCAACGGCGTGAGCCCGAATGTTGACGTGACGTCACAAACGCCCCGGTCTCAGCGTGCTTTGAACTGCAGTATTCCCCGAGCACGCCGCCTTTAACGGCCCAGGCTCCCCGCGCTGGGAGCCTGTCGTTGCAGCTGTTCGCCGCTGGCACTGTCCACAGGCTGGGAGCCTGCCGCGGGGCCGCCATTGTCGTCGACTTCGACCCAGCGACCCCCCATATGGGTCCCGGTTTTCGGCGGCATCCACACCATGTGTTTTCCCTTCTTCACGGACCCGGATGTTTGCGAGGTGGAAGCTGGCTTGAGATCAAAATTCAACTCTGTCGGCGCAGCGAGCTTGGTCTTGGTATTTGTGATCGAAGCTTTTACCGCCCCATTGATAATTAACGTGACCCGATACGTGCCTGCGGGTAAAGCGTCTGAAATGTAGTGACCACTCGCATCCGTTTTCACTGTCTTAAACAGTTTGCTTCCGTCTTTCGCCTCGATCCGAACGTCAGCACCCTTGACTGGTTGTCCCTTAGGATCCTTGACGATCCCCTGAATAACCGCGTTCCCGGCCCATGCAGTTGCAGCAAAAACAGCCAACCCGATAAAAGCGATCTGAAGGGACTTGATAAACATATTCAACGAGGCTAACACGCGAGCGGACTAACTCGCAACCTTTAATTGAGTCACTGCGCAGCTCTATTTATAGTATGGCCGCAACGACGGGCGTATCTTTCCGACTCTAAGAGCCGTTTCAAGCTCCGAATCAGAAACGCAATCGTCGAGAAGTTTACGAACGTTTTCTGCCTCTAGCGCCGCAATCGGCAGCCCTGCCCGGAACAGCAGGCGGTTTCTAGTAAAGGCAACAATCCTTGGCCCTGGGGTGAGAATGCCTTGTAAATTCAGTGGATCTGCAGCGCTCAGTGCAAGCAGTTCGTATTTTGGCGACGTTTTGCGCACGGATCGCAACAAGCCGATGGCTTCCGGCAAGGCAAATTGTTCGCCATTTACGCCACCAACAAAATAACCGCCGCGAATCTCGCCGCGCGCTTCCCACCGGCGATAAATTCGTCCCAATTCGTACCACGTAACAGCGAAACTCTCGCGTTCCAGCAAGCGGCGAAACACAACCCCGTAACGGCGGAGCAATAACCGGGCAAATTTCTCCACCGCAGCGTCGCGTAAAGACACTCCTGCCCCGTTTGAGGACGGTTGTAAGCCGGATTTGCCTGACGTTCTCAGCAAAGACCAGCGGCCGGCGAATTCGATATTCGCGATATTGGTTTTGCGGCGGCGTTTGCCCTGATTGCGTCCAAATGTCGGCCGCTTATTCGATGGAACCAAAAGGGCGCGCAACCCATCGAAACTATCGGATGTGACAAAACCGAGCGCTGCCAGTTGAGACAAGGCTTCTTCGACTTGCGACGGAAGCAAACCACTTCGCTGCGCCAGCTCGCCGAAGAAGAGCGCGCCCCCGTCTGCCAATGCGTCCAGCACAGTTTTACTACTGGCCGAGAGTTCCATTTCTGCATTTTTCTCAGTCAATAGTAGCCAGTCTTGAAGATTTTCTCGCTGATAGAGCGAGATAGGACTTGTTCGCAACGGCGTGGCTGTATGCGCGCAAGGATTTTGCGGCGAGCTTAAACGGCCCCACCCGACGCGACCAGAAAAGCAAAGGCGATCGAGCCATTCCGGATCGTACTCCGCAACGCGCGCAGGTAGAACAGCCGACTCCCATGCCGCCAGCGGAAGTTCGCATCCATCAAGTTGCTCCAGAACTGACTGCAAGCCTTCCGGACCTTCAACTCGATGTTCGGCGTCAGCGCGCTGCCACGAAAAAAGAAAACGATAAAAATCCTGTGGCGAGACCGGCTGAATCTCGGCGCGCAGCCGATCAATTGTGCGCCGATGAATCCTGGCGAGCAACCGGCGATCGCACCATTCTTGTTCTTTCGCCGCCGGATTGAATTTCCCGCGGAGAAGGAATCCTTCCGCTTCAAGGGCAAGCAATGCCGCATCGATCTCAGAACTGGTAAGGCTTAGATTTTCTGTGAGTTCACCGGCAGACACCGGTCCGCAGGCTTCCATTCGCCCACGAATCAATTCCCGAATCGCGTCCGGGCGTTCCCATTTTTGGTGACGAACAGACTCAGGCGCGACGAGGTCAGGCTCGCGCACCGCATCTAGATAAATCGTCTGCAACATCGGCAAACGCTCGACGGCAACCCAAAACGCTTTATCTGCGAAGGTCAGTCTCATCGCTCGACCAGCGCCCACAAGATCCCTGACCAGTTGCTCGGCGGCCGCGCCGTTTTCTTCGGTGTGAATCGTAACTGTTCGCCGTGTCTCTTCTTCAGTCATGACGCCGAGCAACATCAATGCGTCATGCAATTCATCTGCATTCGTCGCACCCGGCCACGCTTCCCACTGCACCTTCTCAATGGCGGCCGAATCCAAAATTCCAAGTCCGTCGCTGCTCCCGCCGGCGCGGGATTCCGAAGCTCGACGAGTATAAACAGCTTGAGTGCGCCTCTCCTCGAGCGGCGCGTTGTCCAGGAATGCGTAAGGCCGGGCGTTCAGAATTTCCGCCGCCAGCGGTGATGGCTCCGGCAGATCCCGAGCGATGCAGCGAATCTCGCCCTGCTCAATCTTACGCAAAACTTCTTCCAAACCGTCGATGTCCATCGCTTCGGTCAAACAATCGTCAATCGTCTGCTTGACCAGCGGATGATCTGGAATCTCGCGGTCGCCAACAATGTGTTCGAGACAAGCGAGCTGGTCCGGAAACACTGCGGCGAGAAGGTTTTCAGATTCCATTCGCTGCAACGGCGCTGCGATTTTTGCACCTCCACGAAAACGCGGCACGGCCAGCGAGCGCGTTGCGTTCCAGCGCCAACGGATGGTGAACATCGGCGCATCGAGCAACGCTTGGACGAGAAGATCGCGAACTGTTTTGGAATTCAGGTAGCGAAAGACTTCCTCGAGCGGGAACGAATGTTGTGTACCAAGCGAAATTACAATCGAATCATCGGTGGCTGCTGCTTGCAGTTCGAAATTGAAAGATCGGCAAAAACGCTTCCGCAAGGCCAGACCCCAGGCTCGGTTAATTCGATTCCCGAATGGCGAATGGAGAACCAGTTGCATTCCGCCTGATTCATCAAAGAAACGCTCTATGATAAGCGTGTCCTGTGAAGGAAGTGCGCCCAAAGCGCGAAAACTATCTGCAAAGTAATCGGCAACTTGCTGAGCGGCTTCGACGGACAATTCAATTTCCCGAGCTAACCATTCAGAGACATTTTTGCCTTCAGCCAGAAGATTTTCGATCTCAACGCGCAAACTAGATAGGGATTGTGACAACTCGGATGTGCGCGCCGGCGCTTCACCCAGCCAAAACGGAATCCCTGGTGGCTGGCCTTTCGCGTCTTCGACTCGAACGACGCCCGAATTCACCCGAAGAATTCGCCATGAAGAATTGCCAAGTTGGAAGATGTCGCCCGCCAGACTTTCCACGGCGAAATCCTCGTTAACTGTTCCAACAAAAGTCTCCGATGGTTCGAGGATCACTCGATAATCGGCATTGCCGGGAATTGCGCCGCCGGAAGTTAGCGCAACCAACCGAGCGCCACGTCGTGCGTGCAACCGACGGTTCACCGCGTCGTGGTGAATCAACGCCGCGCGCCGGCCACGCTTCGTGCTAAAACCTTCGGACAGCATCCTCACAACGCTGTCAAATTCTTCGCGCCTGAGGTTTCGATACGCCCAGGCCGATCGCGCCAGCTCAAACAAACTACTTTCATCCCAATCTTCAGTTGAACTTGCGGCGACGATTTGTTGGGCGAGCACGTCCAGCGGTTTCTCCGGGATTAGCAGACGATCGAGTTCGCCGCTTCGGACGCAACGCAGGAGCGCGACACACTCGACAAGTTCGTCGCGGCTTAACGGGAAAATCCGGCCTTTCGGAAGACCGCCACGCTGATGCTCGGCGCGACCGACGCGTTGCAGCAGGGTAGCAATCGAGCGCGTAGTGCCGAGCTGGCAAACGAGATCGATCGAACCGATGTCGATTCCCAATTCCAGCGACGCCGTGGCCACGAGTGCTTTCAGTTCCCCGCGTTTCAACCGGTCTTCCGCTTCGAGACGTAGTTTAGCCGAAAGACTTCCGTGATGAGAAGTCACCGCATCCGCGCCAAGTAGCTCGCTCAGATGATGCGTCACGCGTTCCGCCATCCGGCGTGTATTCACGAATACCAAAGTCGTGCGGTGTGCCTGAATGAGCTCCGCCAGACGATGATAAACTTCTTCCCAAACTTCATTCGCCATCACTGCCTCGAGCGGCGATTTCGGGAGCTCAATCGCCAGGTCCAAGTCCCGTCGATGACCGATATCGATGATCGCGCAATCAGGATTGCCATCACTCTCCACGGCACGAGTACCCACGAGAAATCGCGCGACTTCTTCGATCGGCTTTTGCGTTGCGGACAATCCGATTCGCTGCAACGGATTCTTCGTCAACGCCGCCAACCGCTCCATACTCAGGGCGAGATGCGCTCCGCGGCGGTCGTCCACGACCGCATGAATTTCGTCAACGATCAGAGTCCGCACCGTGCTCAGCATTTGCCGGCCAGACTCCGAAGTGAGAAGCAGATACAAAGATTCGGGAGTAGTCACCAGAATGTGGGGCGGTTTTTTGATCAGAGCCTGACGCTGAGCGGCGCTGGTGTCGCCGGTGCGAACCTCGGCGCGCACGTCTATCTCGCGGCCTTCGGTTTCGTGTAGCAAAGCGCGAATTCCGGCAAGCGGCTCCTGAAGATTTTTGCGAATGTCGTTACTCAGCGCTTTGAGTGGTGAGACATAAACAACCCGCGTCGCATCCGGTAATTCGGTTTTCGCGCCTTCGCGGAAAAGCGCATCCAGCGAGGAAAGAAATGCCGCCAACGTTTTGCCAGAACCTGTCGGAGCAGAAATCAAAACATGGCGGCCTGAGTGAATTTCCGGCCAGCCGCGAGCTTGCGGCTCTGTCGGCGACCCGAACGTTTGCTCGAACCACGGCGCGACGGCAGGATTAAATCGAAACGACTGCATAGATAGGAGATTCGCGAAGACGGGCACCGCTAATTTAAATTAGGCTTGGACAAAGGGAAAGGGGTAGCGGCGGTGCGAAAACTTTGAATACCAGCCAACAATGATCTACGAGAGGTCGATCGTGATCGACGGCCGCTGCGTTTTTCCCCTCTTCAAACGCGTTGCCGCGCCATTTAAGAGCGTTGAAAGCGCTAATATCGAGCAGGGCAATGAAAAACGTTTCCAAAATGTAACCTGTCAGCCATTCGTTTGTAACGGGCCGGTGCGACACTCTCGAATCAAAGATGGGTGCACCGACCTTATATCGGGATCCGAAAAGCGCTACGTGCATCAACGGCGATTCAAGTACCGGTCCGTCATCGGCTCGGTCGGTCAAGAATTTAAGGATCCAGGAGCACACTCCCGAGTTGCCTGATAACGATGGCGCCGAAGATGTTGTTCATCCATCTGCAAAATTTACTCGCACAAAAAGATTAATTTTTGCCGCAGTCCGCCTTTGGGAACTGAAACGCGGAATTCGTTGGTAATTCGAAGAGGGTCCCGGCGGCAACATCTCTTTCCGGATTTGTCGGCAGTAGCGGAATCCCAGAGTTGGTAGGTGCGAGCTTAGAGCTACCCGCTAACCATGCTACGGCGCGCCATGCGAGATCAGACCAAGACTATGAATCAGAGTTGGCAATTCCTTCAAACTGCCGAGGACGTAGTCTGCTTCTTTCTCGTACTCGCGTGGGTCGACAAAGCGGCGGTCGGGAATCGCGGCGACGCGCATGCTCGCCGCTTTGGCCGCGGCGACGCCGGGAAGCGCGTCCTCAACCACAAGGCATGCGTCAGCATGGATTCCAAGTTGCTCTGCCGCGCACAGGTAGATGTCGGGAGCGGGTTTGCCCCGTTCAACTTCTTCGCCAGTAACAATGACCTCGAAGAATCCGGTCAGTTGATGTCGATCTAAAAAGGGTCGCGCAGACGCGCTAACCGAACTCGTGGCGACGGCGAGATGCAGTTTCATCTGCTGCAGTTCTTTCAACACTTCTTTGACGTGAGGAAACGGCCCGACCCGATTGGCAAAGAACTCGGTCGCGATCTCACCGCGACGCCGCATCATTTCCTCAGTGGGCACGGAGAGCCCAAATGCTTTCTTGTAAAACTCGACCGCGAGCCGGTAGCTCACACCGACCACGTTCTGGTGGTATTCGCCGCAGTACTTCACGCCGTACTCAGCGAGTAATTTCGCGTCGATCTGGTTCCACGACGGCTCGGAGTCGGCGAGCACGCCGTCGAGATCGAAGATTACAGCAGATAGCATGGAGTTTTGAGCAACGAGCTCGGAGTTAGAAGACGGGAGATAGAAGATTGGACGCAGTCGTCAAGCAACCAGAGAAACCTGACAATGGACGATTGACGCATTGCGTTTTCTTCATCGCAGCAGAAAATGGCCGACTTATGCGATCGGTTCGAAATGCAATCGTAATCGGTTTCGCGATCATTTTGGGGTTTGGGGAGGCAGGCGCGGGAGAGTTCAATTCGATTCTGCGCTGGCGGAACATTGGACCTTACCGCGGCGGGCGAACGCGCGCGATCGCAGGGGTTCCATCGCAGCCGAATGTTTTCTACATGGCGCCGGTGAACGGCGGCGTGTTCAAATCGAACGATTACGGTCGCACGTGGCAGCCGCTTTTCGATGATCAGCCGACCGCGTCCGTCGGTGCGATTGCGGTCGCGCCATCAAATCCGAACGTCGTTTACGTTGGCAGCGGTGAAGGATTGCATCGGCCTGATCTTTCGGTCGGTGACGGCGTTTACAAATCGACTGACGCCGGTAAGACGTGGACGCATCTCGGATTGCGCGACGGTCAGCAGATCGCGCAGTTAGCTGTAGATCCAAAGAATCCCGACCGCGTTTTCGTGGCGGTTGCCGGTCATCCTTACGGGCCCAACGAAGAACGCGGCGTTTATCGATCGCTCGATGGCGGCAAAACATTTGAAAAGGTGCTATACCGCGATGAGAACGTCGGCGCGAGCGATGTGCAGATCGATCCGAGCAATCCGCAGGTTGTTTACGCGGCGCTGTGGGAATCGCGCGAAGGCCCATGGGAAAACGGAGTGTTCAACGGAGACGGCGGCGGCATTTTTAAATCCACCGATGGCGGCAAGACGTGGCGACAATTAACCAAAGGGCTGCCGAGCAACATCGTCCAGGCGAACATGGCGATCGCACCGAGCGCGCCGAAAACATTGTTCGCCGCGGTCCGGACAAAAACGATCGCCAAACTTTATCGCTCGGACGACGCCGGCGAAACCTGGCGCGGCACAACCGACGATCCGCGGCCGGGACTTGGAATCGGCGGTGGCGATCTGCCGGTGGTGCGGTTCGATCCAAAAAATCCGCAGATCGTGTACTCGGCAAGCGTGGTTTGTTGGAAATCGACGGACGGCGGCAAAACGTGGGACGGCTGGCGCGGCGCACCCGGCGGCGACGATTATCAAAACGTTTGGATCAATCCGAATAATCCTGACATCATTCTGCTGGGTTCGGACCAGGGCGCGATCGTCACTGTGAACGGCGGCAAGAGCTGGAGCTCGTGGTATAACCAATCGACCGCGCAGTTGTATCACGTTAGCGCGGACAAAACGTTTCCGTATCGGCTTTACAGTGGCCAACAGGAAAGTGGTTCGGTCGGAATCGAAAGCCGCGGCGATGAGGGCGAGATCACGTTCCGCGATTGGCAGCCGGTCGCGGCCGAGGAATATGGTTACGTCGTTGCCGATCCCATCGATCCAAACATTATCGTTGGCGGTAAGCTGACGCGATTCGATCGCCGCACCGGTCAGGCTCAAAATATACTTCCGGAGCCGGTGCAAACAGAAGACTTCCGGATGTTGCGGACCGAGCCTGTTGTCTTTTCGCCGCTCGATCCGCATTTGCTCTTCTTCGCTGGAAACACGCTTTGGCAAACACGCGATCGTGGCGACCACTGGGAAAAGATCAGCCCGGATTTGTCGCGACCGAATTACGGGCTGCCGGCGAGCATTGGAAAATACAAAGAGGATGCAACAAAGCAGGCTCATCGGCGCGGCGTGATTTACACCGTTGCGCCGTCACCGCTCGACGCGAACCGGATCTGGTGCGGGACCGACGACGGTTTGATTCATCTCGCGACCGACGGCGGAAAAACCTGGACCAACGTGACGCCGGCAGGTGTTTCGGCGTGGCAGAAGATTTCGCTGATCGAAGCCGGACATTTCGATTCGAACACCGCTTTCGCGGCGGTCAACACCATGCGGATCGACGATCTGCGGCCGCACATTTTTGCGACGCACGACGGCGGCAAAACGTGGACGGAGATTGCGAACGGAATACCGGCCGGCCAAATCGTCAACGCAGTTCGCGAAGATCCGGAACGGAAAGGCCTCCTGTTCGCCGGAGCCGAAAAAGGCGTTTACGTCTCGTTCGATGACGGCGCGAACTGGGAGTCGTTGCGATTGAATCTGCCAGCGAGTTCCGTGCGCGATCTTATTATTAAGAACGACGATCTCATCGTGGCGACGCATGGTCGCGGGTTCTGGGTCCTCGACAACATCGCGCCGCTGCGGCAACTCAACAGGAACCAGCGCGAGGATCTGTTGTTTAAACCGCAGACTGCGTTGCGCGTTCGCGCGAACCTGAACACCGACACGCCATTGCCGCCGGACGAACCGGCCGGCGAAAATCCGCCAGACGGCGCGATGATCGATTATTTCCTTTCGAAAGATGCGAGTGGTCCGGTAACGATCGAGGTCAAAGACGGCAAAGGCCAGTCAATTAGAAAATATTCGAGCGCGGGTGCGCCGGTCAAGGCGAATCCAAAGCGGCTCAAAATTCCGAGCTACTGGATTCGGCCGCTGCAATCGGTTTCCACGAAAGCAGGCATGCATCGATTTCTGTGGGACATGCATTACACACCGGTCCCGGATGTGGTACCGGAGTTTCCGATCTCCGCGACGTATCGCAACACGGCACCGGAAGCGACATCACCATGGGCCGCGCCCGGTAATTACACGGTTATGTTAACGATTGACGACAAAACTTTCAGCCAACCGTTGACCGTCGCAGTGGATCCACGCGTTAGAACGTCGGCCGCCGACCTTCAGGAACAGTTCGATCTCTCGTGGCAGTTGTATCAGCTGCGGCTCAAGCTCGCCCCGATCGGCAAGAAGTTCGACGACATCGCCGAGCAGCTAACGAAACTCAAAGCACAGGCCGCGGAGCGACCTGACGTTACGCAAAAACTGGAGGCCTTTGCTCAAACGCTCATGAGGTTTGGGCCGCCGCATCCGCGGCCAGGCGCTCCACCCTCGCTTTTCGTTTTGGAATCGACGACGCGATTGTTCAACGATATCCAAGGCGCAGATGCTGCGCCGACAGCCGCAGTCAAGGCCGCCGTCGCGGATCTTGAGACAAAAGTCGGACCTATGATGGAGGCGTGGCACAAATTACTCGAATCCGATCTTCCCGCGTTGAATCAGCAATTGAAGCAAGCAGGATTCCCGGAAATCAAAACAGAGGTTGGGCAGTTGAGTCGTTGAGGGGTGGTTGTGGTGGGGACAGTACGCGCCGCAGTCGTCGCAGCGGTTACAACGACATCTTAGAGGGCGTGCCGGCGGAGGGGCTCGAACCCACACGATCTTGCGATCACTGGATTTTGAGTCCAATGCTCTTTATAGGTGGATATGGTTGCGTTGACGGATGGTTGACAAATGGACTTCAATCTCATATTCTTTTCGTACAGGTGTAAAGCTATGCGTAGAACCCGATTGAGAATTATTAAGGCCAGGGTGCGGCGAGATAGTTCTTGGGATCGTTATTATTGTGTGGTCGTCCCGAAACTTGGCGGCGGCAGGACGCGCCGCTTTTTCAAATTCACGCCGGAAGGCAAACGAGAAGCCGAAACGTTTCTGCAAATTTCCAAGGTCCGGCAGGAGAATGAGGGAACAGCCGCGCTTTCAATCCCCGAGACATTGCGAATCGAGGCAGTGAAATGCGAACGCTTGCTGAAGCCTGTCAATGCGACGTTGACGGATGCGGTACAGTTTTTCCTAAAGCACGCCAAACCCGTCGGCGGAACAAAGAGTTTGGCGGACGCCATAAGAGAGATTCTTGATTCAAAGCGCAGAGCCGGGAAGCGGGAAAGTTATATTCGGATTCTCGGATGGGTGCTCAATGCGTTTGAGCGCGAGTTTCAAGGCCGGAACGTCAACGAGATCACCCGGCAGGACGTGGAATCCTGGGTTGATCGAATAGAAAATCTAACAACTCGGAAGAATCGCATCCGCGATTTGTCCATCCTGTTCGATTTTTGCCGCCGACGCGGCTACTGCGGCTCGAACCCTTTAGAAAACATCGAACGGCCGGTCGTCAGTGGCAAGAGACCCGAAATCTTTACCGTAAATGAAGCCGCCGCTTTGCTGACCACGGCGGAGATTTATCCAGAGTTCGAGCTCGTTCCGGCGATTGCCATTGGCCTCTTTGCCGGACTGCGAATGTCAGAGATAAAACAACTCGACTGGTGCAACGTGGATTTTGAACACCGAGTCATCGATGTTGACGAATCCATTGCGAAGACACGCCAACAGCGAAACGTCGACATGAGTGATTCGCTTGCTGCGTGGCTAACGCCTCACACGCGAACGGAAGGACAGGTTATTCCCGCCGGTTTTCGTAAGAAGATGGAGCAGTTGCGCAAGCTGGCCGGGATCACGAAATGGCCCAACAACGGGCTGCGACATTCATTCGGCAGCTATCACGTTGCACATTTTCAGAATCCGAATTTGACGGCACTTCAAATGGGCCACGCCACGACTGATATGTTGTTCAAGCACTATAGAAATTACCGGATCAGGGAAAAGGACGCCGAAGCGTATTGGAAGCTTGCTCCGGCGGTAACCGGTAAAAATGTGGTGGCTTTTGCAGTTGCAAGTGTGTGACTCTCATTGGCGGCGCAACCGCGGGACACACATCGCCCGCGATGCTGTGACGGCATTATCACAGGGCTGTGACCCAGAAACAGGCGGCCGCCTTTTGGAAGATTGAGCCGCCGAAGATCGATCGGAAAACGATTCGATTTGTTGCCGCTTAGGTTAGTTCCCAGCCGGACGGTGAACACGACGGCGCGCACCTGGATGAGTAGCCGATTACTTTGTTTTTTGCATGGACAAAGCCGTCTAGACGCATACTGTTCAATTGAACATGAAGGCGAGATTCCGCTCATTTTTGCGGAGGCGTGTGCGGCGCCAGCGTCCGCGACAACTCGAACTCAATCTATGGCCGAACCGTCAAACACTCTCCGGCAAATTTTGGAAAAAATCCGTGACGACACGCAACAGGCGCTGAAACTTCTCGGCGATGCCGCGGAAGTGCGGTCGCTCGGATGGAAGTGCAGCGCATGCGGCCACGTGAAGCATTTTACTCGGCCTGTTCTGACTGAAGTCGCTCGGCCATGCCCGAAGTGCAGAGGCGAGGCGTTTCAAGCGTCGTAATAAGAATTCGATCACAGTCTGTGTTGCCCCGATCCGCTGACGCTTTGCCTAACGAATCAGAGACGATTCGGCGAGAGTGTAGCGGATTATCACCGGACGACCCTGCTTCTTTTCCGCAAGAATTCAGAGCAGCACGCGACCGGGCACGGCATGACAAAAGGCGATTTGTGAATCCCGATACCTACGGTGTGCCCGCAACACTTGGCGTCCGAGCGGCGTTCGCCTCAGTGGCCTTTGCAGGCTCGGAGTATTCAGGAAAAGAGATGAAGCGCGTGGCTGTGCCGCCGTGTCCCAACTGGTACGCGGATAACGTGCAGCGGTTTTATTTTACTTGCCTTTGGCCGCTCCCTTTGTGAGAACTCGAAGTGCCACTGGGTCTCGCGAGGACGGGCTCGCCCGCGAAAAAATCCAACTCAACTAGGAGACCGAAATGAAAATTCGCACACGCGTCGCGTGGCTCGCCACCGCGGCGGTATTTTTATGCAACGTCACGGTGGCAGTCGCCAAAGATATTCCGGGCAGCAAGGATCATCCGCTGCTCAAACGATTCGAGGGCTCAGAGATCGTGCGCTACAAGGCGGCGCCTTTTGATACACTCGATTTTTACAAGAAAGAGAAAACCAAAGTCACACTTGAGGGACAAATGGTCCGCATCGTTTTCAAGGTTCCGGCGGGCAAATCATCCTCTCTTGAGGTTTATCGCAACTACGAAAATGAGCTGAAAGAAAAGGGGTGGGACTTGGTCAATTCGGGCCCATCAGAGATTGGCGCGTACGACCTTTTCACTCAGCAGGGACTGGCGCTCAACGTTTTCGCCATTGTGCTGCGAAAACCGTTTTACATTTATGCCATTAGGCACGATCCCGGCGGCGATGTTCATTTGGCTGTAACGATAGCCGAGGTCAGCCAGGACAATGGCGCCTTTAACGCAGAGGAAGTGATTGCTTCCGTTGATAGCATTCAGGTCAAAACCGTGACCAACAAGATGGTCGATGGCACTGCGAGCGACATGGCCAAAGAGATCGCCTCCACTGGGCATGTGAATCTATATGGGATTTACTTCGACTTCGATAAAGCGGACATCAAACCGGAGAGCAAACCGACATTGGACGAAGTTGGCAAGTTATTGAACGGCGATCCGAGTTTAAAACTTCAAGTAATCGGCCACACCGACAACAAAGGCACGGCCGATTACAACAACAACTTGTCGATGCGCCGCGCGCAATCGGTAGTGAAAGAACTCACCACCACCTACAACGTCGTCGCCAATAGATTGGAGCCCTCCGGCGCGGGTTTTACTAAGCCCGTCGCCTCGAACGACACCGAGGAAGGACGGGCTAAGAATCGCAGAGTCGAATTAGTGAAGATGTAACCAGGAACAAGATCGGGACCGCCGGTCTAAGCGAGCTATGAAAGGCAGAATCTGGACAAAGATCCTCTGGCCGATTGCTGTTGCACTTGTGTTTGTTACCAGCCCTGACTACTCCGTTGCCGAAAGCAAAGCCGAGGCAAAGAAAGCGTGCGAAAAGGCAAAGCAGGAAGTAGACAAAGCGACGGAAGCAGCCGATAAAGCGCAAAAAGACGCCGATAACTTTATGTCGTCCCCGGCGGATCGGGATGCCGATAAGGCGGATAAGCAGGCGGCCACAGATGAGCAAGCTGCCAGGGATGCCCAAGACAAGGCGGACAAGTCTCAGGTCGACGTAAACAACAATGTGCCAGGATCGGCCGAGGAGGCACGAAAGGACCAACAGGCGGCGGACAAAGCTCGCGAAAAGGCGCAGGACTCGGAGAACAAAGCAGACGCCGCCGATAAAAAAGCAGACAAAGGCGAAAACAAAGACGATCCACACAAGATCAATCGGCAGAAACAAAAGGAGAAGCGCAAAAAGGTCCAGGAGGCGTGGGACAAGTGTCGCAAGTTCAAGCTCGCCGGGTTGATTAGTTTAGGGCCGCCATCCAGCACCATCGGCGAGTATGTTGTTTCGGCTCAGTTGAGCGTTACAACTCCCGGCACAGGCGAAACCATCGGCCACATTGCCGATCTGGTAGTTCAGAATCTCACAGATCAACCGATCGCATGCGTGATTCCGCCAATGCTTCTGGAATCGAGCAGCGGCAAGAATCAGACTTACGCCTGTCCGAAACGGCAGGACGTGGCCCTCAGGCCGCACGAATTGAAAACCGTTCCGATGGATGGCGTTTGCCTGAATCGCAACAAGCCGCCCGTGGCTCCTGGTGTGACGGGCGATCTGCAATTGAACGATGGCGGACCAAATGCCGGCCACAGCCATGTTAACCGTAAAGATGCGGACAAGCTGCTTCGACTTTGCGAAGCAAAGTACCAGGCGGCCGACAAGTTGGAAAAGGACGGTGCTCTCAAAGATTTGCCCTACAAGGATAAGCAGAAGCGCAAAGACATCTGCGTGCAGTGGACCACTTGGAGCGATCCGCAAATATGCGGGCTCACTGGCGCGCCGCCCGCCACCAAAGAGGACTTAAAGAAAGTTGTTTATAAGCAGGTGGAAGAGCAGGGACCGTTGACCCCGGACAAAAAGAAGAAAATTGATCAAGGGATCGATACGATTTTTGAGAAAATTGAGCTGACCAGCAGCAAGGCAAAGGATCTCGAGAAACCGGAAGGCTCGATGATTGCCGATCAGGGAGAAACCCCGCCATCGTCGACAGTAGCCAATGTTTCGGACGAAACGCCATCTCCGGCACCGGAGGCCGAGCCTAAAACCGAGACGGTGTACAACCCTGACGGCTCGACCACGACGACCACTACCGTTTCTACCGGAAACAGCGCCACAACCACTACTGAGACGCAGTATCTCGATGGAAGCAGCAGCTCGAAAACTGACGTGAAATACAAGAGCGGTGCGACTCTTACGCAGGTTAAAAATCGTGATGGCTCCACAGAGCAAACGTCAACTTCGACGGACGAGGATGGCACGCAGCGGACAACCGTTACCACCATAGCGAAGGACGGCACGCATACGACCACCACAACCGAGGTGGACAAGGACGGTAACAAAAAAGTCTCCACCACATCGGTGAATAGCGACGGCGTTTGGAACACGACGAGTGAGAAGACAAACATCGACGGCACGAAGGAGAAAACAAGCATCACCGATGACGGTTCGAGCACGACGGTGTTCACCGAAAAGGACGGCAACACCGCTACCACGACCACGGACAACGAGGGACACGCCAAGACGAAGACGCCGAAGGGAAGCTACAGCGTAGATCCCCAGCCTGATGGATCGATGCTAGTCCACTGGAATATCCCTACCGGCACCGGTGGTTCTTCGTCTTATCCGCGCGGAACGACTATTACGCCTAACATCGCGCCTAACGCAGATCCTAACAACTCGCATCCATTCATCGCCACACCGCCACCGCCACCGCCGCTTCCGAGCGCGGGAGAAGGTAAGAAACCATGACCAGCCGACCGGCAACTAGTAACTATTCAAATCCTTCCGTTGCAGCCGACGCAAAATTCCAGGCGGTGACGCCCGCGGGCCACTCGATTGTTTCTTCGCCAACCTCCTTCGCGAGGTGAAAACGCCCGCTCTTATTTTATCGACAGGAGTCGTCGCAAGCGCGATCATCCTAACGGGCAACGCCTCGGACAAGAAGGCATCATGTCCCTGCCATCCCTGTACATGTTCGCCGTTGCTCCTACATATGCCGGGTCACATGCTTGTTGGCTGGGAACCGACGCCTGCCGATCACGCCCCGCCCGGATCGCTCTATTATTTAGAGACGACCATGATCGGTTCGAAAAGTTTTGATGAAGCATTGCGATATGCTTGGAGCACGGTGCAAAGAAACTTGCAGACGGGAGAATTCCAAAAGGGCAACGCGTTCCTAATCAAGGTGGCCGATTTGCGCAAAGCTGGCGTTACCCCGCAACCCTATCAGTAGTGCCGCGTCACCGCCGGCTTAACAGCAGGGCCGGACTATTCCTTAAGTTCCTTAAGTTCTTTCTTTTCGTTCGCGGTTCAATTCAGTAAATAGAGCACAGACTTCGCGAGCGTCCGGCTCGCCCACGACAAATTAGAAATCAAAGGTCAACCTTATGAAAACCATCGTGCCCAGAATCATTTTCATCGGCGCAATTGTCGGCGCAGTTCTGATCACAGCGCTTCCTCAAATCCGCGCGGATGACTTCGATGACGCCGAGAAGGCGGTAAAGGATTGCGAGCAGGCGACAAAGGACGCCCAGGATAACGTGCCTGTGAAAAGCGTCCGGGATGCCGAGAATAAATTGGATCAGGCGGAACAAAAGCTGGACGACGTAAATTCTAAGACTAATCCGACGGCGACCGATCTCGAAAAAAAGGACGCCCAAACCGAGCGTGACGACGCTCAAAAGGCGGCCGATGACGCGCAAGCAGCCGGAAACCCGGATCTCAAGGGTAAGTATGATAAGTATCGCGATGCACTAAAGAGGCGTCGCGAGGCGTGTAAGAAGCTGAAAAAGCTCATTCCCGACCTGCAAGCGCAGGTCAGCAAGCAGGCGCACCATCTTTCCGACAACATTGTGAACGCACACAAGAACGTGCTTAGAAAGGCTAGTGATTGCGTAAAAAAATGCGGAGAGCCACCAGCGGTGGCGATGGTTATGCCGGGAGTCACCCCCGGTGGTCCAACACTTGCGTCGCTTGCTTCGACCGGTCGGATAGCGGTTAGCTTCACCGGCACCGGCGAAACCATTGGGCCAGTAGCGATGCTGACGCTTCAAAACCTAACCGATGAGCCGATCAACTGCGCGATTCCGCCGATGGTTCTCGAATCGGGCAGCCGCAAAAACCAAGACTACGTATGCCCGAAAGGTCAGAGCGTGGCAATTGGGCCACACGGGACGGCGACCGTTCCGATGGATGGAGTTTGTGTCAACCGCAGTAAACCGCCGGTCGGTAAAGGCGTGGGCGGAGATTTGGTGATGAACGACGGTAATCCAAATGTCCCCGCGAATGCGAATTCCCACGTTTCGCCAAGAGGCGCCAACAAGCTGCTAGGTCTCTGCACTGCGAAGTATGACGCGGTCGATAAATTGCAGAAAGATGGCACTCTCAAGGATTTGCCGTACAAAGACAAGCAAAAACAAAAGGATATTTGCGTGCAGTGGAGCACTTGGTCAGATCCGCGCATTTGCGAAATTACCGGTGCGCAGCCCGCGACCAAAGACGACTTAAAAAAAGTTGTTTACAAGCAAGTCGAAGAGCAGGGACCGTTGACCCCGGACAAAAAGAAGAAGATCGATCAGGGAATCGACACCATCTTCGACAAGATCGAGTTAACTAGCGAAAAGGCGAAGGACCTTGAGAAGCCGGAGAGCGAAACGATCGCCAACGAAAGCGAAACACCTGCCGCTGGGTCGGCAGTAAACATTTCCAATCAGACGCCAACTCCGGCACCGCAGACGCAGGAAAAGCCAAAAAAGAAAAAACCAAAACTATCGGGCGACCGGCCCAAGCCGGTGCGGGATTGGTGGGACAAACTATACGCCATGGAAGTGGCCGATGTGAAGAAGCAGCAAAAGGAAGAGGCCTATACCCGCGAGAAAAACAATTATTTCGATAAAAGCAAACATCATCAAGAGCTGGTAGATAAAGTGAGCAAAATACAGGCAATACTTAGCAACCCATTAAGTAAGAACACTGCCGTGGAGAATGACAAATTGATCAAGGAGAGGAATGAGTTACAGAAGGAGCTCGCGAAACTTGAAGCTGACCTAGAGAAGGATTTTCGGCAGACGGACGAAGGAAAGAAAGCGCTTCAAGAAATGGGTGATGCTCAGCAGGCTGCCAATGATGCCCACAAAGCCGAAGCAGAAGCGGGTAAGTACATAGACAAGGAGGCGATCGGACACGCGGTCGTGGAGCAACTGCAGAAGAATGCTGCTGACCAAGCGAAGGCGGACCAGGCTGTACCTTGATTTGGAAGAGCCGACCAAGCCAGCAAAGAAGAACTGTCGTCATGAATGTGAAGTCGGCGATGAGTTCGTCTTCTGATCTGCCAACTCACTTTCTTTGACTTGACATTCACGCGGCATCGGCCCAGAATCGCGGCTGATTTAATCTCATAAGTAAGTATGCCGATGAAGAGATCCAATGGCATCGTTGTGCTGTTGATGGTGGGTTTGGTTGTCGCTCTTTCAGTGGAAGGCGCTCCTCGGGGCAGTGGAAGTTTGACGCCGGTCCGTAATACAACGAAGCGCGGCGCTTACACTATCGAGACAATTGGGGACACGTTGCATCAAGCATCGCCACAAAATACACGTCTGATCATTCGCGTTTCTGGTGCTGACAAGAAGCTGATCAAGCCAGATTCAATCGCGCTGATCGACAAAAGCGGTGCGGCCATCAAGCCAGTCCTTCGGGAAGACCGCAAGGTCGGTCACGAGGAAAATACCGGCTTACCTATTTCAATCGGCGGATCTACCGACAGTTCCGGAGCGGCCGTCAACGGGGTTGGCATTAATTTGAACAAGATCTTGGGACCGCACGGCGATTACGCTTACACCAAGGTCGATTGGCCCAAGGAAGCCTTCACGGCGGACAAAAGACTTCAGATTGTTGTTGCGGGCCAGCCAATCGTTTTGCCGCTAACTGCGTTGGCGAAATGAACGGAGGCGTCTTCGTCGCTTCGATCACAGTCGGCGCGAGCGTCGTCATTTTGGCGGGAGGCGCGTTCGCTAGAACATCGTCTTGCCCATGTAATCCGTGTACCTGTTCGCCTTGCACATGTGGCGTCGGCAAGAGCGGGCATAGTAGCCCTACCAAGACCGAAACTGGCAAAACCGAGCCCAAACATCATGAGGTAAGCAAGGAGAGGGACCATGAAAGGGGCCACGGGCATGCCGGAGTCGGAGTCAA
>JBAQJG010000595.1:0-6937 GCA_049300145.1 Chthoniobacterales bacterium
GAAAAATAAAGGACTTTCATACGGATAATTCACGCGTGCTAAACACTCCGGCTTAAGCTGGAGCGAAAGACAAAGTTCGTTTCGGCGGGACGCCGAAGCCAAGTCGCTGCGGCGACCAGGACGCAGAACGTGAATCGTGATCAGTGAATAGTGATTCGTGAAATCTCCGGAACCGCCACCCTGAGCGTGATTTTTTGGGATTCGCGCTGGCGGCTGCCGCTACAGCATCGACCTTCACACGATAAAACTTTGTAACCATTCTTTCTTTCATCCTGTCATTTGCTTCATGACGGGCACATGACAACGTTGAATCGCTTCAAATCCGGTTTCACGAAGGTCCAGTTTTTTTCTCTTCTTTGCCTGGGCTGCGCGCTTTTCAGCTCGGCCTGTGCCCACAACGATGACTCGTCGGCGGACTCTGATCATCACCGCCAACGTCACCGGGGCGGTGATGGACACGGACAAAGCGGAAGCTTTGATCGTTCCAATGCTTTCGAATCACCGTCCCCGGTGCCGGGTCAGTGACATAAGGCGGACGCGGCGACCAGGCCCGGAACGCAGAACGTGAATCGTGCCGCCTTCGTCCCGCAGTCGCGGGACTACGGCGCGCCAAGGATCCGTGAATCGTGATTGGTGAGACCAGAATCTCACTTGCGAACTGCTCTTGCGTTTGATCTTCCGTTCGGCCAAACAACGGCAGGCAATCCTCGGTAGCGCACAGCCTGCCCGCCTGTGTGCAGGCGTCTCGCGCGCTGGCTCCGGTGTCCCGCCGGAGCGAACTTTTGGAAAGATTGTTTCCGCGAGACGCGGAAACCAAGTCGCCGCGGCGACTGCTCTGACTAGATCGAACGCCTCGACCCGCCTTCATTGATTTCGGCGCGGCAGGTAAGCGAGGCGGCTACAATGATCATGCTTCGGAGCAATTCCGGAGCAAGCCGCCGCTAAAAAAACGCAACCGACCGGCAGCGGCGGTCTTGCTCATGTGATAACGTTTTCAGCGTGACACCGATATCGTCACGCCACCGCGTAGCTCGAGCCGCCTTTCGGATCGGCATCTTCGTGGCTGCGACCTGCGTGATCGCGATGATCGGCTGGCAAGGGTTTGCCGCCCATGGCGCGCCGGACCCAACCCAGCCGAAGACTAGTCCGACGGTCGCGTTTCTGGATATCGGCGTTCTCGTTTTCCGCGAAGGTCTCGAATGCATCCTGGTGCTGGCAGCGATCACGGCAAGCATGACCGGAAGTAAAGAGGCTTATCGGCGACCGGTGGCGCTAGGCGCAGGTATCGCTTTCGCCGCGACGTTAATCACCTGGTTCATCGCGGTCGGGTTCGTCGGTCAACTGACTCAAAGTGTTCCCGCACTGGACTTGCAAGCTGCAACCGGCCTTCTTGCCGTGATCGTTTTGCTCGTGATCATGAATTGGTTCTTCCACAAAATTTATTGGGGCGGCTGGATTCGCGCGCACAATCGCCGGAGAAGAACGCTGCTCGCTAATGGGGCGGCCGCGGAAATTTCTCGAGGCCGTCTGCAATGGGGATTGATCCTGCTTGGTTTCACCTCCCTTTATCGCGAAGGCTTCGAGGTCATACTTTTCCTGCAAAGCTACAACCTGCGTTTGGGAGGAGGCGTGGTCTTGAAAGGCGCGCTGCTCGGTATCGTGCTCTCAGGCATGGTCGCGGTTCTTACTTTCGTTCTTCAGCAACGTCTCCCCTATCGAAAGATGCTGATCACAACCGGCGTCCTCTTGGGAGTCGTCTTGCTCGTGATGGTGGGTGAGCAAGCGCAAGAGATGCAGCTCGCGCATTGGATTTCGAAAACGGAGATCAGCTCGCTGGCGAATCTTATTCCGCCGTGGATGGGAATGTGGTTTGCCGTATTCCCCACTTACGAAACTATCGCTGCGCAACTCATTGCCGCGGTCTTGGTGATCGGTTCCTATTATGCGGCCCGGCATTTTCGCGGCGGCGCGGCGGAGGTTTCTGTAGAGGCAGGCGTGCCGCCTGCGCTCCAAACCAATGCAGCCGACACGGCTGCCACTACAGTTGCTAAGGCCAATGTCGCAATCACAAAGCGATTGGAAACGGTTCCGTAAACCAGATGGAGTCCGCCGAGTCAAGGAACGGCGGTCTCCCGTCCGCCGGGGCGATTTGGAAATCGCCCTTCCTTGTCGTGTGCCTGTCTATCTTGCCGGCCGTTTCCTCGTTCGCCGATCCGCGCCATTTTACCTACGTTTACGAAGCGACTATTGAAGAGCCTGGCGAGATTGAATTAGAAAACTGGATAACGTGGCAAACGCGGAAACCGGCGGACCACGGTTTTCAGGAAGTCGATTTTCGTCACGAGATCGAATTCGGCGTCACGAACAAGCTGCAAGCCAGCATTTATCTGGCCGACTGGAGTTATGTGCATTCGAAACAAAGCAATCGTGTGGCGTTCTCCGATGCAGCGCTCGAGTTGATCTACAACATCTGCAATCCGGAGAAGGAGCCAATCGGTTTGGCCGTCTATGAAGAGATTGAAGGAGGCGATCACCATTTCGGATCGGAGTCGAAATTGATCGCGCAGAAAAATCTCGGACCAGTCGTTCTCGCCTACAACGCCACACTGGAAGCCATCTGGCAGGGCAAAGAACTCGCCGAACGCGAGGCCGAGTTCCAGCAATCCATCGGCGGAAGTTACGAATTGAACCGGCATTTCTCAGTCGGCGCGGAATGCATGCACGAGATCGCATTCCCGGAATGGTCGAGAGGCGAGCACCCGGTAATTTCCGGAGGGCCGAACGTTTCGATTCACGCGGGGAAATGGTGGGCGACCATCACCGGGCTCGCTCAATTTACTCGCGCTCCGGACGAACCAGATTTTCAACTACGCGCAATTGCCGGATACACATTTTAGTAGAAGCCGGCAGAAAAATCCCCGGCCGTGATTTTATCCGCTAACGCGACATTCTAGTTGAACGCCGTGGCAACCTTCTCACCTTAGCCGCATGATCACGTCCACTTTGCGCCGTCGATTGGCGCATCAACTCATTTTGGCCGCCTTTGTGTTCGCTTCTGCGTTTGCGGCCAACCCGACACCTCGCGGCGGCGGTCCAAGTGTTCCATTGCCCACTGCCACGGGTGCGGCTACGCCATCACCGACCGCGACGCCCGCCGGTGCGATCGACGAAAAATTGTTCAAGGGTATGCAGTGGCGACAAATCGGACCGTTCCGCGGTGGACGCGCGCTTGCGATCGAAGGCGTTCCCGGCGAGCCCGACACTTATTATTTTGGCGCGGTTGCGGGTGGCGTTTGGAAGACAATCGATGGCGGAGCAAACTGGACGCCGCTTTTCGATAAGGAAAACATTTCATCGATTGGCGCGATTGCGGTTGCGCCTTCCGACCACAATGTCGTGTACGCGGGCACGGGCGAAGCGGCCATTCGCGGCAACACCACTTACGGCACCGGCGTTTACAAATCGATCGATGCGGGAAAGACGTGGAAGAACGTCGGATTGAAAGACAGCCATCAAATCGGCGCGCTGATCGTCGATCCAAAACATGCTGACATCGTGCTGGTAGCGGCACTGGGACATGCGTTCGGCCCAAATCAGGAGCGCGGAATTTTTCGCACCGCTGACGGCGGCAAAACGTGGGCCAAAGTTCTGAGCAAAGACGAAAACACAGGCGGCATCGATGTCGTGTTCGACCCAAATAATTCGAACATTGTTTTTGCGTCGCTTTGGCAGGCGCGGCGGCAGCCGTGGTTTTTCTCCAGCGGCGGGCTGGGCAGCGGTTTGTATCGCTCGGAAGATAATGGCGTTACCTGGAAACATCTTGAAGGCAACGGTCTGCCGGATGGGATTCTCGGAAGAATCGGTGTGGCTGTTTCCGGCGCAGACCCGAATCGCATTTACGCGATCATCGAGGCGAAGGAGGGCGGGCTTTACCGCTCCGATGACGCGGGCCAGCATTGGACTCGCGTCAACGACGATGGCCGCTTTCGTCAGCGCGCCTGGTATTTCAGCAAAGTTTACGCCGATCCAAAATCGGCGGACACGGTTTATCTGGTCAACACTGGATTGTTCCGCTCGGTCGATGGCGGAAAGAATTTTACACTTTTACCCGCCCGCCACGGCGATCATCACGGTCTATGGATCGATCCGCAAAATCCAAATCGCATCGCGAATGTGAACGACGGCGGCGCCAGTATTTCAACCGACAGCGGAAAGACCTGGACGACACAGAACAATCAGCCGACCGCGCAATTCTATCACGTCGCAGTTGATAACGCGTTTCCGTATCACATTTATGGCGCGCAGCAGGACAACTCGAACGTCGGCATCGCCAGCCGCACCGATTCCGGAACGATCGGCCGTGAAGATTGGTTTCAGGCGGGTGACGGCGAATGCGGCTTCGTCGTGCCCGACCCGCGCGACTGGCACATCATTTACTCAAACAGCGAAGGCTACACCGTTCGCTACGACAAAAGCAAAGAGGACGACCAGGACATCAGTCCGGTGCCGTTGGACAACTCCGGACATGGTGCGGCCGATCTGGTCCATCGTTTCCAATGGACTTCGCCGCTCATGCTTTCGCCGCACAATCCCGATGTCCTCTACACCGCCGCGGAATGCGTTTTCAAATCCGCCGATCACGGCCAGAGCTGGAACATAATCAGCGGCGACCTGACGCGGAACGACAAATCGAAACAGCAACCCAGCGGCGGCCCGTTGACCAATGACATCACCTCAGTGGAGTACTACGACACGGTTTTCGCACTGGCTGAATCGCCGGTGAAACAAGGAACGCTTTGGGCAGGAAGCGACGATGGCCTCGTTCATGTGACCACTGATGATGGACAACATTGGAGCAACGTGACGCCGAAGATGCCGGAGTGGAGCACGGTCGATCTGATCGAAGCTTCGCCGCATGACGGCAACACCGCTTACGTAGCGGTAGATCGACATAAACTTGACGATTTCAAACCTTACATTTTCAAAACGATCGACCTCGGCAAAACCTGGAGCGCGATTGTAAGCGGAATTCCTGACGGAGCATACGTGCACGCGGTGCGTGAAGATCCGAGAAAACGCGGGCTGCTTTACGCCGGCACCGAGCTCGGCGTGTTCGTTTCGTTCGACAACGGAACGCGTTGGCAACCCCTGCAATTGAATCTGCCGCAGTCTCCGATTCACGATCTTGTGGTCAAAGACGACGATCTCGTTGCCGCAACCCACGGCCGATCATTTTGGGTGCTGGATGACATCACGCCGTTGCGGCAAGTCGCAACCCAATCGGCACAAGCGGACACAGTTCTTTATCAACCGGAAACTGCGCTGCGTTTGCATTACCCAGAAGAGTTCGACAAACGCCAGCCGGTCGGCGACAACCCGCCGCCGGGCGCAATCGTCGATTACTATTTCAAGACGGCGCCGAAGGATGAAGTGACCCTCGATATTCTCGACGCTTCCGGCAAACTCGTTAGGCATCTCTCGAGCAAGGAGAAAAAAGAAGGCGAACAGCCGCCGGAATGGCCGGATCGCGTGGAACGAGTGAAGACGATTCCTGCGAACGAGGGAATGAACCGGTTCGCCTGGGACCTGCGTTACAACGACCCGATTCAGATTCCGGGCGCGTTTTATGGCGGGACTGGTCCAAAAGGCCCGCTCGCATTGCCCGGTGATTATCAAGTCAAGCTTACCGCCGGTGGCAAATCACAGACAGTTCCGCTGCATCTCGCGATCGATCCGCGCACCAAAGGGTCAGAAGCGTCGTTGCAGCAGCAGTTCACGCTATCGACGCAGGTGAATGACCGCATTTCGCAACTTCACCAAGCCGTGAACGAGATTCGCGATGTGAAATCGCAGATCAAGAATCTGCACACGCGCTTCGGCGACGACCAGCGCTTGAAGCCGGCGCTCAATGCCGCCGATGATCTCGATCACAAAATGTCCGATGTCGAGAAGGAGCTCATCCAGGTGAACATGAAAGGCTCAGAGGCAAATCTCGCGTTCCCGAACATGCTTAATGAACGCTGGGATTCGTTCAGCCACATGATCGACGGCGGCGACACGAGCCCGCCCACCAAATCCCAGATGGAGGTCTTCCAGAAATTGAGCCAGCAGCTCGACGAGCAGTTAAAAAGATGGACCCAAATAAGGGCTGAGGATCTGCCCAAAGTGGCGGACATGATTAAGCAACTCAATCTGCCAGCGCTTTCGATCGGTGAAAAAACCAAAAGTGAATAGTGATCAGTGACTAGTGAATAGTGAGTGGCGATACGCTTTTGGGCGCTGTTAAATTTGACTCGGCTGCGCCGACATTGTTTTAGCATCGAGCAAGGGACTGCTCGATCCACCTGTGTTAGACGAATCGACGGCGCCGCCGTGCAGTGCTAATCACAATTGTGGCGAAGATCGACAAGGCGGTTGTCCTCGCGGCCGGGCGCGGCACGCGGATGCGCGAGCTTACTGTCGATCTTCCCAAGCCGATGATCGAAGTGCGTGGCAAAGCCGTTTTGCAGCACATGGTCGAAGGATTGCGGGAGGCCGGCGTACGCCAGTTTCTCATCATCGTCGGCTATCGGGCCGATGCGGTACAAAATTTCTTCGGCGATGGTTCTCGCTACAACATCGAAATACAATATGCGACGCAAGTTGTGCAGGATGGGACCGGTCGAGTGGTTGATCTGGCGCGGAATTTCGTCGCCACTTCACCGTTTGTCTTGAGTTACGGGGACATTCTGGTCGATCCGGCAAACTACAAACGACTTCTCGATCTTCCGGACGGCATTGAAGCAATCATCAGCGTGAGGCGCGGTGAGGATGTGAGCAAAGGCGGCGCGGTTTTCGTGAACGACCAAATGGAACTGGTCGATCTCCGGGAAAAATCAGACAGGTGGAGCGGCTTGTCCCAAGACGCTACTCCGTTTTATAACGCCGGCCTTTACGC
>JBAQJG010000596.1:0-2318 GCA_049300145.1 Chthoniobacterales bacterium
CATGGTTCCGTCGATGGCAATTTTTCCCGCGAAGTCGCCAGGGTTGGCGCCAAACAGACTGGCAAAATCACCGAGATTACTGATGGACGCAGAAACGTCGCCGCGAAAATCCGGCCGGAGCCAATCCGAGGAGCTGGTCGGAAAGGAGGCCTCGCCGCTCAACGTGAACTGATTTGTATTTTGCTTCACGTAGAGCTGTTGAAGTTCGATTTGTCGATTGTAGAGCGAAGCGCCGAGCATGATCACGTCGGCGGCGCGCTCACGCCAGGTGAGGCCGGTCAACTCCGTCCACAGCCACGCCGTCGCGCGCATCGGGTTGCGCGGGTTGCCCCGAAAAGTGAACTTGCAAGCACGGACCAAGCCGCCCACGCGATCCGTGAATCCAAGCGATTCCGACGTTTGCGCGAGAGAAATGTCGGTCGCCGATCCCACAACGTTCCAATTTGAGCGACGAGAGCGCCACTCATTTGAAATACTCGCGCGAATTTTTCCACCGAACACGTCGGCATCGAACTCGAGTCCGACGCGTAGGTTGCCGAGATGCGAGAAGTCTGCGGTGAGCGATGGAACGTCGAAGCCGCGCGTCAAGCTGAGGCCGCCGAGCGTCAAGCGGGTATCCTGCCAGTTGGTTGCGCCGCGCAGTTGCGAAAAAGTTTGGCGAAACCACGGCGATGCAATAGTGACTTCGTCCGCGCTGAAGCGGCCGGCTTCGATTTGGCTGGCGGAAAGTGAGACGCTGCGCAACAAAATCACAGTGGGCCCATCTTCGACGCGCAAATAGAACGGCCCCAGATTGAGGCTGTCCGGCAGCAATTTTTGCAACGTCGCCCAGCCGCTCTCCGTTAGCGTTGCCCCCGTTGCATTGTTGCGGCGCAGCTCGGCGCGCAATCCTTCAACTGAAAGGGTTCGGATCGCCCGCCCGTCCATGCGCATTAAAATAGCTTTGAGATTCAAATTCAAGGTTGCCTGCGCAGCGCTGACGTCGATCTGAAATGCAGCGTCGGGCGCGCTGGTTATGCGGAATCCGCGCACCACCACCGGGCGCGAAAACGGCGCGTCGATCTGGTCGATCTTGACGGTGAGTTTTTGGTCCCGCGCTTTCCACCAAATCCAAAGGCGAAGGCTATGGGAAACAGCAAATGGCGCGAACCAAATCCCGAGGAGGCTCATGAAAAGAATGAGCAGGCCGGCCAGTAAGAGTCGATTCTTGAACGACATCGGTTAGTGGAGGGGTGAATAGTCATCAGTGAATAGTGACTGGCGATCAACTACCATTCCCCGGTCACGGATCACCATGCGGGCTTGGGCCCGCGACGAAGAACTGTAGCCACGCGCCTGTGGCACGTTGCGGAACGGCGCGTAGCCTTTGGAGTGCGCGGATATGTCCGCGCTTTGGAACGAGGTGACATGTCACCTCTCAAAGAAAGCCGCGACGTGTCGCCGCACTCCAAATCTTGCCCACGCTTGAACGACCCACAGACCCGTGACTACAACTTCGGGGTGCCTGTGAAAACCAGTCGGAGCGGTTGGGGCGTGTGAATGCGCTGGTTGAGTTGTTGCTGCAACGCGCGTTCGGCTTCCGCCGGCAAATTGCTTTCTGCCGCTTTCTGGCGCGCCAGTTGGGGCAAGATCGATAATTCGCTTTCCAGATCGTTTGCAGAGATCCGATTCCAAAAACCATTTTCAAACGCGAGGACGTCCACCGCATCCTGTTCAACGCCGAGAAGCTGAGCGTGCGGAAGCTGGACGACAATTTCATTCGGCCGGACATCGACGGCCAGGGCATGGCGCAAATCGAAACCGGCTTTGACCGCGAACGTGCCGTGCAGCTTTACGTGCTTCGAGCTTCCCGCCCAGGTATGCAACAACTCGTGTTCGACTTCGATTCGGCGGGAAAGAATGACGAGTTCGCTCTTGGGCGTGGTTTCTTCCAGATAAACGCGACTGTTGATCGTGATGCGCGGTTGCAAATGCGCGATGTCGATGAAAGCCGCGCGCACGTCCCGTCCCAATTTCTCCAGCCCGGCGGTGCTTTGCGCAGCCGTTCGCGCAGGCCAGCTCTCGACACGCAAGAAGATGAGCACCCCGGCCGCGGAGACGATAAGCACGACCAGCGTCAACGCCGTGGGCCAGGAGACTCGTGCCGAGTTCGACGTGGAATGATGAAGCACGAATGACGAATGCCGAATTAATGACGAATGACAAATGACGAATGGCGACAAAAACCACGTTTCGTCATTCGGATTTCGTCATCAAAAAAAGTACCGCCCCCCACGCCCGATGGGCGTGAAGGGCGGCTGTTCCCCCCAGAACATTCT
>JBAQJG010000597.1:0-2195 GCA_049300145.1 Chthoniobacterales bacterium
CCCCGAGTTGCGATCAAAACTTACTGAAGAACAATATCGCGTGACACGACAATGTGGCACCGAGCCGGCGTTTCATAACCAATATTGGGACAATCATCGCGCCGGCATTTACGTGGATCTCATTACCGGCGAACCGCTTTTCAGCTCGCTCGATAAATTCGACAGCGGCACGGGTTGGCCCAGTTTCACGAAACCAATCTCGAAAGAGCACGTAGTGGAAAAAAGGGATTCTTCCTACGGAATGGAGCGCACTGAGGTCCGCTCGGGCAAAAGCGATTCCCACCTCGGCCACGTATTCGAAGATGGTCCCGCGCCAACCGGGCAACGTTACTGCGTCAACTCCGCGGCGCTCAGGTTCATTCCGGTCGAAAAATTACAGGCGGAGGGTTACGGCCAATACCTGGCGCTCTTTTCGAAGCCCGATAGCAGCGGCGAGAAGCCGGGAAGTGACTAGCCAAAAGTGCCGGCTGCGTTTCTCGAACGCGAAACTTGGAGCGCATTTCCCGGTTGAGGCCGGTTTCGTCTTCAAACGCCGGCTCGGCGCCGAAGATTAATCAGCTTCAGGGGAAGCCGCTGGCTTACCAGGGACGGCAACGCCACCCCTCATATGCTGCGGCGTGCTCGCGAAAACCTTCTCCGGTTCGAGCCCAATCTTGCGCAGGATCGACAAGAACCTTTCGTCCGAACGCAACGGGGCGAACTCCGGCGCGATGCCGACGAAATGCAACGATGAAGATCGCTGCTCGCACGCGCGTTCAAGCTCACGAATCGCATCGTCACGCTCTCCCAGAGCGACATGGACGTGCGCGATCGCGTCACCAGGGGTGTAGCGCCGGTTCGCCGTGGCGGCATTGAGAGCTCGCATCGCTTCATCACGCCGGTCCATCCGCGCGTAGGTGATAGCCAGACCAAATGTTGCTCTCCCACTGAGATTCTCCGCCTTTTCATAGAGTCTGATCGCGTCGTCGAAGCGCCCCGTCTCGCGATACAGCGCCGCCAGTAACGGCTCGCCATAAACAAATGCCGGATCAAGTTGCAACGCGCGTTCGCCCGCCGCGATCGCTTCATCATACAGACCAAAGTAACGATAAAGCTCGCACGCGGAATTGTTCACCCATAGTGACGCCGGATCGATCTTGGAAGTGCGGTGCAAGTAGGCAAGCGCGTCATCACGCTTGCCACGCGCAGCCCAAAACGCCGCCGAGAAATAATTTGACGGCGTCGATTTTGGATCGAGCTCGCAAGCGCGACAAAATTCCCGCGCCGCGCCGTCCATGTCCCAATCGAGGATGCGTTTCACTTCGCCCAAATAAACGTGCGCTTCTGCATCGTCATTATCGATCTTGAGCGCATTGGTCGCCGCCTCGCGCACTTTCTGATAAGCTTCGCGCGGCGGCACGTAGGCGTCAGCCAGCCAAAGCCACGCTTTCGCAATTCCCGTCCAAGCGCGGCTTAATTGCGGATCTTTTTCCAGCGCGCGCTCGAAAAATTCCAAACTTCGCTGCAACGCTTCTTCCGTACTCTTATCCGAATAAAAAAGACCCTGCAGATAAACGTCGTAAGCGTCTGGGCTGCGCGACGTCGGTGACGCGGAGATCTCGAGTCTCAATTTGAGCGCCTCGACAATCGATCGCGTAATCTCGTCCTGGACCGCGAAGATCCCTTGCATCTCACGATCGAATGTTTCCGACCAGACAGTGAAGCCGTCGTCGACGTCGATCAGCTCGGCAGTAATGCGAACCCGATTACCGTCGCGACGGACGCTGCCCTCGAGCACGTGTTCCACGTTTAACTTCTGTGCGATTTCGCCTAGCTCAGCTTCCTTGCCTTTAAACCAGAACGACGAACGCCTAGCCGCCACGCGTAAACCCTCCGTCTTTGCAAGTGCGGAGAGAATTTCCTCGGCGATTCCGTCGCTAAAGTAAGCATGATCTTTGCCCGGGCTCAGATCGTTAAAAGGCAGAACGGCAATCGACCGTTCGCTCGAAGTCGGTCGCGCCGAAACGGCTGGCCGCTTTACCGTGTCGATCCCGCCGTCGCTCTTCGCAGCGTCCAATTCGCTCGTTCGCATGATTCCGTGGCGCGTGAAGTCGTAAACCCACGCCAAAACCAGCGCGATCGGAAAACCGAGAGCCACAACGATGATCACGATCTGCACCAACCAGGTTGGAAAAAAGAAGGGGAAGATCTGAGTG
>JBAQJG010000598.1:0-1736 GCA_049300145.1 Chthoniobacterales bacterium
GGACTCCCCGATATGGTTTTCACGGCCAACGCCGGATTGACGGTTGGTCGCAAATTCATCCCCAGTAATTTTCGCCATAAGGAGCGCGCGGGCGAACAGCCGTTTTTCGCGAAATGGATGGAACAACGCGGTTATGAAGTGAATTGGTTGCCTGAAAATCTTTATTTCGAGGGCGAAGGCGACGCGCTTTTTGGCGGGGATGCGCTTTTCTGCGGTTACAAATTTCGTTCCGACATTCAATCTCATCGCGCCCTGGCGGATATCCTTGGCTGTCTCGTAATCTCAGTGGAATTGGTCGATCCGCGCTTTTATCATCTCGACACCTGCTTTTGCCCGCTGCCGAACGGCCCCGCGTTTTGGTTTCCGTCCGCCTTCGATGAATACGGCCAACGCGCAATTCGCGAACATGTCACTGAATTGATCGACGTTTTGCCAGAGGAGGCAATGAACTTTTCGTGCAATGCGGTCGTGATCGAGCGAGATATTGTCCTCCCCGAAGGCGCGCCGCGACTCGTCGGGACGCTGCAAGACCGCGGCTATCGCTGCCACGAATTGCCGATGAGCGAATTCATCAAAGCCGGCGGCGCCTGCAAATGCCTCACCATGTTTATGCCGCAGCGAGAGAAGTGCTAAGTGGTAGGGACGGACCGCCGGGCCGTCGGGCCGTCCCTAAAGTTCCCGCGCGCTCAGCGATCGCGCCCTACCGACTCCCGCTTTGCGCGGAGTGCGGCCTCGATCTCGGCGAGCGATAAGCAATTGATCACATCCGCTTTGGTCAGCCAGCCTTTACGCGCAATCCCGATTCCGAACCACAAATCTTGCAATCGCTCCGTGCGATGCGCGTCCGGATTAATCACACATTTAACACCTTTTTGTTTCGCCAGTGGCCACCACCTCCAGTCGAGGTCGAGGCGTTTCGAGGCAGCGTTGAGCTCAATCCATGTCCCCGTGCGCGCCGCCGCATCGAGGACTTGTGGAATATCAATTGGATAGGGATCTCGTTTCAGAAGCAATCGGCCAGTTGGATGCGCCAGCATCGTAACGAACGGATTCTCCATGGCCCGGATCACGCGGCGGGTCATCTCAACTTCACCCAAATTGAAGACAGAATGAACGGACGCAACGACGTAATCGAGCTCTGCCAGGACTTCGTCTGGAAAATCAAGCGAACCGTCGCGCAGAATGTCGCATTCCACACCCGCAAAAAGGCGAAAGCCGCGCAGCGTGTTATTCAACGTCCGAATGCTGGCGATTTGGAAGCGCAACTTCGCTTCGTCCAGTCCATGTGCCTGGGTCGAGCTTCGGCTATGGTCTGCGATCCCGAGGTACTCGAGTCCCAGCTCCTGTGCAGCTGCCGCCATCTCCTCGAGCGAGTTGTGCCCATCGCTTGCAGTCGTGTGACAATGAAATGTGCCGCGCAGGTTTTCTTTCTCAATGAGTTTTGGCAGCGAATGTTTCTCAGCTGCTTCGAATTCCCCCCAATTCTCCCGTAACTCTGGCGGAATAAAATCGAGATCGACTGAGCCATAGACGCCGGCTTCATCGTGCACCTTTGGAATTTTCTTTATCGGCCTTTTCTTCTTCGCTTTCGAATCCACCGGAAGCGGAGCAAGCCTATATTCGTTAAGCGTCCAGCCTCGCTGGAGCGCACGGCTGCGTAATTCGATGTTGTGTTCCTTGTTTCCGGTGAAATAAGCTAGCGCGAAAGGATATTCCGTCGTGCTCACCACTCGCAG
>JBAQJG010000599.1:0-16814 GCA_049300145.1 Chthoniobacterales bacterium
TTTCGATGGTGGTAATGCCGCTGCCGGAATTACAGAAATATTTCAGCGCGAAAAGCGACTCGGATATTTTGGTCAAGGTGAAGGATAAAACAAAACTGGCCGACGCAAAGGACGAGCTCACGGGACTCATGCGCCGCGTGCGCGGGTTGTCTCCGGAAAAAAAGGACGACTTCTCGATCAACGAACAACAAGCATTGAAGAGCACACTCGACCCGATAAAAAACTCGATCGCGATCGCCGGACTCTTCATCACCGGACTGTCCCTGTTTGTCGGCGCGATTGGGATTATGAACATCACCTTCGTAAGCGTGAAAGAGCGCACGAAGGAAATTGGAACGCGCAAAGCGCTCGGTGCGCGCCGCCGCACCATCTTGCTTCAATTCTTGATTGAATCGACGGCGCTGTGCCTGCTCGGCGGATTTATCGGCTTAAGTGTTGCGTATCTGATGTGTTTCGGAATTGGAAAAGCTTTCCCATCTTTCCCGATTCACTTCTCATTCGCCCTCGTGCTCGCGAGCATGATGGTGTCGGTGATGACCGGATTGGTCTCCGGATTCGCGCCGGCCTGGTCCGCATCGCGTCTCGATCCGGTTACGGCGCTAAGATACGAATGAACCCAAGTCTAAGACTCTGAGATAGGATTGGCATGTTGTTTGGCGAAATCATAGCAATGGCGCTCAACTCGTTAGGCGCGAACAAACTCCGTTCGGCATTGACGATGATTGGCATAACGATCGGCGTCTTTTCTGTCATCTCAGTGATGACCGCAATCGGCGCGTTGCAAAACTCGATCGAGAACGGGATCAGCTTTCTTGGTTCGAACATTTTTCAATTCGCGAAGTACCCGGCCAATATGAGCGCGAGCGGCAACGTGAAAAAAAAGTATGAGAACCGCCGGAACATCACTTACCGGCAAGCGTTGCATTATTACAAGTTGATGGAGGAAAACGCGCGCGAGATTTGTCTCAAGAGCTTCGCTTACGAGGTCAAAGGCCAGGCGGTTTACAACGGCGTGAAGACGACACCGAGCCTTCTCGTCGTCGGGGCAAATCGAAGTTTTCTGACAGCGAATGCATACACGCTCGGCTATGGCCGAAATATAAACGATGAAGATGTCGACCTTGCGCGCAGCGTAATCGTCGTCGGAAAGATGATCGAGAAGCGTTTGTTTCCGCATGAAACGCCGATCGGCAAAGTGATCAGAGTGAGCGGCCACACTTTCACCGTGATCGGTGTTCTCACGGAAAAAGGGACCGCGTTCGGTCAAAGCCAGGATGACCTTTGCATCATGCCGATCACGCGATTCTTCGAGGATTTCGGTGAAGCGAAGCGCACGGTCAACATCGCGACCCAAGCCTTTTCAACGGAAACTTATAATCGCACGCTCGACAAAGCAGTCGGCGCGATGCGGATTGCACGCGGGCTGCGCGCGAATCAGGAAAACGATTTCGAGATCTATTCCAACGATTCGCTCAAGAGCGCGTTCATTTCGATAGCGGGCGTGGTGCGCATCGGCGCGTTTGTCATCAGCTTTATCGCTCTGGTCGCGGCGGGTATCGGTATCATGAACATCATGCTCGTAAGCGTGACCGAGCGGACAAAAGAAATCGGCGTGCGCAAATCGATCGGCGCGCGCAGTCGCGACATCCTGCACCAATTTCTCACCGAGGCCGTTTTTATTTCGGAAGCAGGCGGGGTGGTCGGAATTATTCTCGGCGTGATCGGCGGGGATTTGCTCGCGGCTTGGCTGAAGGTTGACTTGATTTTTCCCTTCGGATGGGCATTTGCCGGGCTGGTCGTTTGTTCGGCGATCGGCATCGGGTTCGGCCTCTATCCAGCCTACCGGGCCGCCGCGCTCGATCCTATCGAGGCATTGCGCTACGAATAAAGAAGCCCGATCCGAAGGGGGTGGTTCGAATTCTGCGCCTCCTTTGCTTTGACATGCCACGGCACTCTTCCTATTTTTCGTCCTCCTGATTGGTTGCCGACGTGCCTTCTTCGCTTTCACTCCCTGCCGGGACCGCGCCGCATCGCAGTGTTCTTCTCATCGAAGAGTACGATGCGCTTGCGGTCGCCATCGGCTCGGCGCTGAAGAAGTTTGCGCCTGATCACGCGACTGATGCGGCCCGTTCGCTCGCCGAAGCGCGCGTTCTGGCGGTCAAGAGCGTTCCTGATCTGTTCATAATCGACTTCGATCCGCATTTTCCTGGTCTAACGGAATTTCTACGCGAAATGCAAGGGGCCCATGCGGATGCGAGGGCACTCATTATTGCGGCTGGAGTTCCACGTGAGATCGCGGCTGAATGCAGATCGTTCGGAGCGCTCCAATTTATCGAGAAGCCGTTCGAGCTGGCGGATTTCGGCGCCACCGTCCAAGCGTTGCTCGGGCCCTGGAAACAATCTGAATCGGCGGTCTCGCGCGGAACTCTGCGCTTCCTCGGTTTGCCCGACATTGTGCTATTGCAATGTGCGGGCGGAAGAAGCGTGTCAGTGGAGGTAATTGGGAGCGCCGGACATTCGGGCGCGGTTCACATATTAGACGGCCAGATTTCTCACGCACAAACGGGCGGACTCAGCGGTGTGGATGCCTTGAAGGAGATGTTCAGTTGGTCTGAAGCGCAAATGAGCGAAGCAGAGAGAGCTGCCTCTGCACCGCGCACCATTTATGGGCCATGGGCAGTGGTGTTCCTTGAAGCTTGGCGACGGGCCAAGCCGAGCCAGCAACCGAGCATCTTGCCGTCAGAAGGAACGCGGCCGAAAACCGGCAAGAAAATTGTTGTGATCGACGATACCGAGATGCTGCTCATTTTCGTGGAAGATGTACTCGCAACGGCCGACCCGAATTTGCAAATCACAACGGCACTCAATGGCATGAGCGGGATAAAAGAAATCGAGCGCATCATCCCGCACCTCGTTCTTCTCGATTACAGTCTGCCCGATCTGAATGGCGGCGAAGTCTGTCGCCGGCTTTTGCAGGACGAACGTACCGCGCACGTTCCGGTTTTGATGATGTCGGGGCACGTTCCGGAAATGGCCGCAGCGGCGGCGCGCCTTGAGAATGTGGTAACAACCATTGCAAAGCCATTTTTGTCGGATGCGCTTGTCGATGTTGTGGAGCGAGCATTGGCGGCCGGTCCGCGGCCGGCGCCATCATCTCGGGCTACCGTTGCACCAGTTGCGCCGACCCACGCCCCTGCGGTTGCGGCGCTCAAACCGCCCCACGAACCGAAACCGCCCGAGGAGGACAAGGACGCTTCCGAGTCGATTCCGGGAATTGTTTCTGCGCCGCCCGCGCAAGCAGTCGAATCGGCAACGTCGGCGCCGAAAGTTCCGACCGTTCCTGCGCCTCTCGTATCGAGTCGTCAAAACGACGTTGTCCTCGGACTTTTCTTGGAGGTGGTATCGATGCAATTCACGCCAGAACTGCGGATGGGCGCCGTCCGTGCCAAGCCCTCTTCTTTCACCGTCTCACTTCATATGCATTCTGCCGCGCTGCGCGAGGTGCTTCCGCTAAAAACCGGTTTTCAACTCGGCCAAACGGAGCTCGATGCTAATGGCCGAATCACAATCCTTCGTCTCAGTCCAACTCTAAAGCCTTTCCAACCGGCGCCGACGCGAAATGCATTTGAGATCGGCGACATGGCTGTTATCCCCGCTCAAGCGCGCGAGCGGGTAGAACTCATTCCAGCGGCCGCCGCCGCGATGACGATGCAACTTCTGGCGCAGCTCGAGCTCGTGGGCGTTCAACTATCGCCGAGCTTTCAAGTTGCTAACCTAATCTTAAAATGGCGCAGCGACGCTGTGCGCGTCACATTCAGTTCCAACGGTACCGCAAACGAAAAAAGCGGAGCGGCTTTTGAGACCGCTGCGATTCAACTCGATAATTCCGCGCGCATCGCCGAGTTGCTTCTCAACCCCATCCGATAATGCGCGCGTACGCTTTTCCTTGTTGAATTTTTCCGCCTGACGATTGCGTTTTAGTCCAAACCGAGCGCTTTGAAAGTCGCATCGATATGTTGGAAGTGAACATCGAGTGAGCACAACCGATCGATTTCCGCCCCCGAAAGCCGCGATGCTATCTCCGGTTCACGTTTTACATTTTCGGTAAATGTCTCCTCACCCTTCCAAGTCTTCATCGCCGCCCGCTGCACTGCTTCGTACGCGCTCTTCCGCTCCGCGCCGGCACGAGTGAGCGCGAGTAGGATCGACTGGCTGAAATAAAGGCCCTTCGTCATCGCTAGATTTTGCTGCATTCGTTCTGGATAAACCTGCAGCTTTTCAACGAGCTCGCGTAATTTCACCAACATATAATCCAGCAACGTGCACGAATCCGGCAGGATAATTCTCTCCGCGCTCGAATGACTAATATCGCGCTCGTGCCATAGCGCGACATTCTCCAGTGCCGCAACCGCGTTTCCCCGAATGACGCGCGCCAAACCACTCAGCCGCTCGCTCGTGATCGGATTTCGTTTATGCGGCATGGCGGAACTGCCTTTTTGCCCTTCAGCGAAAAATTCTTCCACTTCGAGAACTTCCGTGCGTTGCAGATGACGAAACTCAGTTGCCCAGCGATCGATGCTTGATGCGATTAGCGCGAGCGTTGCCAGGAATTCCGCGTGCCGATCGCGCTGCACGATTTGCGTGGAGACCGTAGCCGGCTTCAATCCAAGTTTCTCGCAGATCGCGCGTTCAACTTTTGGATCGACATGTGCATGTGTGCCGACTGCGCCGCTGAGTTTGCCGACGCGAACGCGCTCGAGCGTTTGCATCAGCCGCTGCTCGGCGCGACCGAACTCATCGAACATCAGCGCGAGTTTCAAGCCAAATGTGATTGGCTCGGCATGAATGCCGTGGCTGCGTCCAATCATCGGCGTCATCTTAAAGCGACGTGCTTGAGCGGCAATGGCTGAGCGCAGCGATTTTAAATCACTCGCCAGGAGCGCGCCCGCTTCGCTCAATTGGACGGCCAATGTCGTGTCGAGAATGTCCGACGAAGTCAGCCCCTGATGAATCCAGCGCGCGGCCGGCCCCACAGAATCGGCGACATTTTCGAGAAAGGCGATGACATCGTGGTTGGTGCGCTTCTCGATCTCCGCAATTTCCGGAATGGAGAAACGTGCCCGCTTTCGAATTTCCGCCGCGTCCCTTTTTGGAATCTGACCGAGCTCGGCCATCGCCTCGCAGGCAAGCAGTTCGATCTCAAGCCAGATTTGGAATTTGTGCTCCTCCGACCAAATGTTGCGCATCTCCGGCCGGGAATAACGATCGATCACGCGCCAAGATAAAAGCGCTCCGCAAACCCGGAAAGCGTTTTGTGCGGCAAAAAAAATCGCTCCGACGAGAATCACCGGAGCGACTTTGAAAGTCGATTATCGAGTTTAGTTTAGCAAACCCGGGCCCGGATAAACCGGCCGTTGTTTTGGACGCGCACCCGGCCACTGGCGAAAAGGTCAGCGACGGTCGCGACGGTTTCCTTCGTGTTTTTCGTGCACGAACTTACCGCCAGGATAAGATCACCGAGGGAAAGTTTGGGGCGCTGCTTAAGGATCAGAGTGTTCTTTTTCATTGAATTCAGAGTTATTAGACAGCAACTGCGGTGCCATCGTTCGATGTGAATAATCCACGATTGCGTGGGGGCGGAGTTGTTACCGAGTTATCAACCGTCTAGGTGCCGAGGGCGTGACACTTGTGTTAAATTTATGAACATCTGCTGGTCAGCGGGAACTCTGCTTCATGAGCCTCAACACCAAGATATAGAGAATGGCAAAGGCTACGACCACTAGCAGTATCCATCGTGATTCTGCGCGGATGAAGTGAACCAGCGCCTCTGGGTTGCTGAGAAGCTCCGGTTCCGCCCGGTAGGCGCGTTCGCCCAGGTAAGCCAGAATGGAACAAGCGACTGCTGAGCCAATAATTGTGACACAACTGAAAAGCGTGAAGTTCATCCGCACAATCCCTGCTGGAATCGAAATCAGATGCCGCACGATCGGCAATATCCTAGCGAAAAAAATTCCGCCAGCTTCATAGCGAGCGAGCCAATGCTCCGCCTCTTCCAATTTCTTCGGCGTCAACAAAACAACGCGACCAAATCGTACGACCAACGGTCGTCCCACCCATCGCGAGATCCAATACATTGCCGCTGCGCCAAGATACGCCCCGAGCGTTCCCGCCAAAATAACACCGGCAAAGTTGAGCTTGCCTTGCGCTGCGAGAAACGCCGCCGGCGGAATGACGACTTCAGCCGGCACTGGCAAGGGCGAGCTACTCATCGCCATAAGCACGATGATGCCGATGTACCCTCCACCAAGGACCCAACTAAACCAGAGCTCAAGAAGATGATGCACGTTACGATTTCGGATTTAGGATTTCGGATTGAGCCTGAGCATGAATTGAAACTCGCGCCTTAGTTCAATCCGAAATCGGAAATCCGCAATCCCAAATTCCCATGTCCATCTACCGGCGCGTTCTCCGTTATTACCGGCCATTTCTGCCGCAGACGATTTTTGGATTACTGCTCACGCTCGTCGGTATCGGATTGAATCTGCTTAAGCCGTGGCCCTTCAAGATCATTGTGGATGATTTTCTGCGAGTGAATTCGACGGAGCGCAGTGATTGGCGCACCTGGATCGCCCTGCTCTGTCTTTCGCTAGTCGCGATTCAACTTCTCTGGGGAATCATCAATTGGATTACAAATTACCTGTTCGTGAAAATCGGTCTGCAAGCGCTGCTTAAGCTGCGCACCGATCTCTACTCCTGCCTGCAATCGCTCTCGCTCAAATATCACGACGCGCGCCGTTCGAGCGATTCCAGTTTTCGCGTCGCCTATGATTCGCAATCGATCCAGACGATCTACAATAAAGGGTTCACCAATATTTTTGGATCGACAATCACGCTTGCCGGCACGTTCGTCATCATGGTTCGGCTCGATTGGCAGCTCACGCTCCTGTCGCTTGCGATTGTTCCGCCGATTGTCGCCGCGATTTATTTTTTTGCGCATCGGATTCGCCGCGAATCGACATTTATTCAGGAGCAAGAGAGCGCGATGCTCGCGCAAGCGCAGGAGGGCTTGAGCTCGATCCGGATGGTGCACGCCTTTGGGCGCGAGGAGTTCGAGGTCCGACAATTTCATCGGCAGGCCCGGCAAAGTTTAGAGGCAAACCTGCGTCTCACTTTAACGAATGTGAATAGCGCGCTCGTCATCAGTACGCTCATGGTGATCGGGACAGCGGCGATGTATTACGTCGGGACGCTGCATGTGCTGGCGGGAACACTCACGCTCGGTTCGCTCCTCGTTTTCAGCGCGTATCTGATCATGTTGTATCAACCATTGGAATCGCTCACCTACACCGCGTGGGCCATGGAAGGGGCAACTGCCGGCGCGAAACGCTGCTTCGAAGTGTTGGATCGACAGGATGACGTGGTTGATTCGCCGAATGCGGTCGCGATTTCATCTGCGCACGGTTCGATTGAATTTCAAAATGTCTCCTTCGCTTATGCGCAAGATCGACATGTCCTGCACAACCTCGATCTGACGATTTCGCCCAATCAGATCGTTGCCCTTGTCGGTGGAACAGGTGCAGGCAAGAGCACTCTCCTGAGTTTAGTCCCGCGATTTTACGATCCGACATCCGGTTTGGTCACGCTCGACGGTTGCGACTTGCGGGAGATTACAAAAAAATCCTTGCGGGCACAAATCGCAATCGTCTTACAAGACACCCTGCTTTTCTCGACCAGCGTGCGCGAAAACATCGCTTACGGCCGGCCGGAGGCGACGGAGGAAGAGATTGTCGATGCCGCGCGGCGCGCGCAGGCCGATGAGTTCATTCGTCAAATGCCCGACGGCTACCAGAGTGCAGTGGGCGAGCGTGGTGGACATCTTAGCGTTGGTCAGCGCCAACGCCTCGGCATCGCGCGCGCGTTTTTGAAGAATGCGCCGGTGCTACTTCTCGATGAGCCGACCTCGGCGCTCGATCCGGCGACAGAATCCGCGATTATGGCAACGATCAAGGAACTGATGCGTGGCCGTACGACGTTGATCGCGACGCATCGGCTCGCCACGGTTCACGATGTCGATCACATCATCGTGCTCGAGCATGGCCACATCGTTGAGCACGGCCGCGGTTCGGAGCTGGTCGCGCGCGGCGGTGTCTATGCGAACCTTTACGCGTCTGGAAAATTCACAGGATGATAGTCGCGCAAGTTTCCAACTTTCGATCCAGTGAAAGGCAAGTTGGAAACTTGCCGCACAATTATGAACAACATCAGACGAGATAGGCACGTGGAAGGCGATTGGTGGCCCCATCCCATCCCGCCAAACGTAAAATTTGGCGACGGATTCTATTGCGAGAGCGCGCAAATTTTTCGGCATCTGCGCAGCGCGAAGCCGCGCGCGGTTGTCATTGGCGATCACGTTTCTTGTTACGCCGGCTGCTCGTTTTCTGTCGGCGAGAACGGTCAGTGTACGATCGGCGATTTCACTTTGCTCAATGGCGCGCTCATCATGGCCGAAGACAAGATCAAGATCGGATCGCATTGCCTCGTTTCATGGAACGTCGGCATTGCCGATTCCGATTTTCATCCGCTCGAGCCGGCGCAACGTCTCATCGACGCGCAGGCGCTCGCGCCATTTTTCAAAAATCGACCCCAGCGTCCAAAATTAAGAACCCGGCCAGTCATCATCTCGGACAACGTTTGGATCGGCATGAACGCGACGATTCTGAAAGGGGTGACCATCGGGGAGAACTCCGTCGTAGCGGCTGGATCAGTTGTGACGAAAAGCGTTCCATCGAACACCGTGGTGGCGGGGAATCCGGCGGTGGTCGTCAAGAAATTCCAAGTGTGATTCGTCTTAACATCGAACATCGAACATCGAACATTGAACACCGACCGTCGGACTCCATTGGGCGTTGGATGTTCGATGTTGGATGTTGGACGTTTTCTGCCTGATGAAGCGCAAGCGCGTTATCGTGATGGGTTTCATGGGCTCGTGCCCGATCGCCGGTGTGATCTGGCAGCACGTGCATTACATCGTCGGGCTCCAGCGGCTCGGGCACGACGTTTACTACATCGAAGACTCGGCGCGACTTCCCTACAACCCGGAGACATTCGAAGTGAACAACGAATTCGATTATGCGGCGCGGCTTCTCGAGCGACTGGCACGCGAATTCGAATTCAAGAATCGCTGGGCGTTCTGCGCGCGTTATCTCCGTGGTCAGCCAACGGCGGGCCTATCGTTGAAAAGGATTCGTCAGCTCTATCGCGAAGCGGACGCGATTCTGAATATTTGCGGCGCGCAGGAATTCAACGACGACCTGCTCGCAAGCGATCGCATTATTTATGTCGAAAGCGATCCGGGCGTGGAGCAGATCAGGATTGATAAGGGGGTAGGATCGACGATCGATTATTTGCGGCGTCATCGCTCTCTCTTCACCTTCGGGGAAAATGTTGGAACGAAAAGTTTTCTCGTGCCGACGCATAATTTGAAATGGCTGCCGACGCGGCAACCGGTCGTGATCGATCTTTGGAAAACGAATCGCGCGCCGCCGCGTGCCGCGGTTTTTACTTCGGTTGCAAATTGGTCAACCAGCGGATTGAAGGACATTACCTGGCGGGGCGAGAAATATCTTTGGAGCAAGTCGCGCGAGTTTCTTCGCTTCGTGGCCGCGCCGAAGAAAGCCGGCGAAACATTTGAGCTCGCAACGAACATCAAAAATGCAAAGGCACGCGCGAAGTTTCTGCGCAACGGCTGGCGGTTTCACTCTCCGCTTCAGGTGAGCGTGGATTACTGGCTCTACCGCGATTATGTCCGCCGTTCCAAAGGCGAATTCACCGTCGCGAAAGATCAATACGTCCGCTTAAATACCGGTTGGTTCAGTGATCGGAGCGCGTGCTATCTCGCCGCCGGTCGCCCCGTCATCATTCAGCAGAGCGGGTTTACCCAGCACTACGGAAACGACGGCGGATTGTTCGCGTTCAGCTCGATAAAGGAAATTGTTGATGCGGTGAAAGCGATCAACGCCGATTATGCGAGACATTCACGCGCCGCCCGATACATCGCGCGCGACGTTTTCGAAGCGGAAAAAGTTCTCGCCTCGCTGCTGGGTCGGGCCGGCGTTTGAGCAAGGCTTGAAAGGGAATTGCGGCGCTGGTCATTGTGAAAGCGATCGGTTCCGCGACGAATTTGCTTTCTCCGAAGTTCGTTTCATCTTCTCGAACTTCACGCAATGAAACGGGCAATTATTTTTGTGTGGCTGCTTCTACTTTGCGGCCGCCATCTGGATGCGCAGCAAGACACGCCGCCGCCTTTCTCAACGCAGTCGAAACCTTCGGCAACGCCGAGCGCGCCGGCGCCGGCGATCATCCCCGTGCCGGTAACACCGCCGCGACCGAACGGCAAAATTCAAAACAGTCTCGTGCGGATTACGGTCACGGAAGTGGAGCCGGATTACAAAGCGCCGTGGAATGCCGGCGCGATTCAACGCGGTGTGGGCGCGGGGTTCGTCATCGATGGATCGCGGATCATGACCAATGCGCACGTGGTGAGCAACAGCCGCTATATCACAGTGGAGCGCGAGGGCGATCCGAATAAATATGCGGCGACGGTGCTATTCGTGGCGCACGATTGCGATCTGGCGCTTATCACCGTATCGGCGCCGGATTTTTTCAAGAACATGACACCGCTGAAATTCGGCGGAATTCCTGAACTTGAATCGACGGTCTCGGCCTACGGTTATCCGATTGGTGGCGAGCGCATGTCGGTCACCGCTGGCATCGTTTCGCGCATCGACTTCCAGCTTTACACCCATTCGTCGATTGACCAGCACCTGGCGATTCAAATCAGCGCGCAGATCAATCCTGGAAACAGCGGCGGCCCGGTCATGCAAAATGGCAAGGTAATTGGCGTGGCATTCCAAGGTTATAGCGGCGACGTCGCGCAGGGGGTCGCTTACATGGTGCCGACTCCGGTGATCCGCCGCTTTTTGAAAGACATCGCGGACGGGCATTACAATGGGTATGTCGACCTTGCGATCACTTACTCGAAATTACAAAACCCGGCGCAAAGAAAATTCCTCGGTTTGAAAAATGATGATCGCGGGGTGCTCGTAACCACGGTGGTGGCGGCGGGACCGTGCGCGAAAATTCTTCGCGAGGGCGACGTGCTGCTGGCGATGGACGATCACCCGATCGCGAGCGATTCGAATGTGGAACTGGAAGGCGAGCGCGTCGAATTTCCAGAAGTGGTCGAGCGAAAATTCAAGGGCGATAAGGTGAAGCTCAACATCTGGCGCGACAAACAGCCGATGATGGTGACTGTCGAGTTGAATGCAGTCTGGCCGTACTTGATTCAAGGTCACAGGTACGATGTCCGGCCGCGCTACGTCGTTTATGGCGGGCTGCTTTTCCAGCCGTTAAATCTCGATTTGATCGACGCCTATCAGCCGACTGATCTGCGGATTCGCCATTTCTTCGATTATTTCGTGCTCGAGCAAATTTATCTCGAGCATCCGGACGTAATTGTTCTGACAAACATTCTACCGGACCCGATTAATACTTATCTGGCGGCGTATCGCGGAGGAATTGTCGATGAAATCAACGGCCAAAAAATCCACACTCTGGAGGACTTGGCAAAAACATTTTCAGAAGCGGCGGACCGCTTTGTCGTCAAGATGATTGGTGAAGGACCTCCGCTGGTGCTCGATCCGAAACAGGTGGAAGCGGCCCGCGAGCGAATCAAGATGCGTTACAACGTAGTGAAAGAACAGAATCTCGAGGAACGGCCGGCCGCGAAGACTCCTCAAGATCAGAATAAAATCTAAGATGCTAAGAATCCGTTGCGTTATTTTGGTTTTTCTATTCGCAGCGATGACTCCGGTCTTCGCAAAAAAAGAACCGGCCGTCCCCGCCCCTGCCGCCGCCGAGAAGCAACTTTCGCTCGTACGGGTGAATGTCACCGGCCAGCCTTACGATTACTTCCGGCCCTGGCAAAAGAAGGCGCCCTTTTCCAAGCGCGCACTTGGCGCGGTTTTGCCGCAGGGCCGCGTGCTGGTGACGGCGGACCTCGTTGCAAACGAAAATTACGTCGAACTCGAGCGGGCCGAGTCCGGAGAAAAGATCGCCGCCAACGTCAAGGTGGTCGATTACGAAGCGAACCTTGCGCTGCTGGAGCCGGTCGAGAAAAAATTCCTGGATGGTCTCAGCCCGCTCGAGCTCGCCCTCGATACCGTGGTGGGGGATCGACTTGCGGCCTGGCAACTTGAGCCGACCGGCGCGCTCGTTGTCACAGAAGGCCTGGTGACGACGGTGCAAATGATGCATTACCCGATGGATGTCGGGCAGTTTCTCACCTATCGCATGAGCATTGCGATGCAGTACCGTGAGAACAGTTACACCGTGCCCCTGGTCAAAAACAACAAGCTGGCCGGGCTGTTGCTTCGCTACGATTCACGCTCGCAATTGCTCGACGCGATTCCCGCGCCCATCATCACACATTTTTTGAAGGACGTGCAAACCGAGCACTATCGTGGTTTTCCTTCCGTCGGCTTTTCATTTTTCCCGACGCGTGATCCACAATTGCGCAGCTTCGCCGGTGAAACGGGCAAGCCGGCGGGAGTTTATGTAACGAGTGTCGAACCGAACACGCCCGCAGGAAAAGCGGGACTACAGGTGGGCGACATTGTAACGGCGATCGACAACAACGAGATCGATCAGAACGGCAACTATGTCGATCCTCTTTACGGCAAAATCGAATTCACCAACTTAATAACTTCGCGCACCTACGCCGGCGACGCCCTTGCGCTGAAAATCCAACGCGACGGCAAACCGATGCAATTGAATGTCACGCTCGAGCATCGATCAACGCAGGATTACGTCATCCCGCCGTACAATCTCGATCAACCGCCGGCCTATTATGTCCTGGGCGGCTTAATCTTTCAGGAGTTATCGCGCCAATATTTAAAGGAATGGGGTGGAAACTGGCTCAGGGAAGCGCCGCAGCGATTTGTTTATCTCGACCATTTCCAGTCCGAACTTTTTCCCGCAGGTCATCGCCGCATCGTGATCTTGAGTCAGGTCCTGCCGGCCAACAACACCATCGGCTACGAAGATTTTGCTTATCTGACCGTCACAAAAGTGAACGGGAAAGAAATCAACTCGTTAGGCGATCTGGCTGAAGCCGTGCAACATCCGATCAACGGATTCATTAAAATCGAAACCGAGGAAGACCCGAAGCAGATCGAGCTGGAAGCGGCCCAAGTGGCTGCGGAAGCTCCCGCCCTCCAGGAGAGTTACGGAATCCCTTCGCTCCAGCGATTGGAATAGAGGCGAAGATAATTTCCGCACTGCGAAACTGCCGGAGCTAGCATTTCTTTCCGGCTAACGCCGGCAATGCTCAACGTTCGATCGCCCCGTCGTCCGCTGGGCTACTCGGTGAAAGCGGACGTGCGGTCAGAAACCTGGCGACTTCTTCGTTGTAAGTCTTGAATGGATCGCCCATCACGAGAAAATCGCGGCTGTCGCAGGCAATGGAATCCCAATTGATGACGTAGGATTGATTGCGCTGTTGAAAAGAGGCAACCGCACGAGCGCGTCCCGAGGCGCGGGTATTGGAAGGAGGAGTATGTGTCGCGTCCGACCGTCGCACGCTGTTGTTCCATTCACCGATTCGCTTGCCCGGTGTAACGCCGAAGAACAATCCCCGGGCCGGGTCGATATTGTGATATTCGAGGTCGACACTCTGCAGCCACGGATCGTCCCAGGTTAATCCTTCCGATTCGATGAATGTCTCAAGCAGCCATTTCTTGGTGATCCAATCGACCCCGCCGATGAGTGACTGAGGGTTTTGCTCGAGCGCCTCGAGGACAAAGCTCCAGCTTTCGAGCAGCCAATCGGTCTCCGCCCCGAAAGCTTTCGGGGCTGTCTCACGCAGATGCTTTTGCGCCAGGTCGTAGAATTGCCACTGCACATCGAGCGCACCGATCGTTTTGCCGTTTTCAAGATCGACAATCCAACGCCCGGTGGAGTCGCGCGAAATGTCGCGCGTGCTCTGTACCGCATCGGTTAGGACAAGATTTCGTGGTAATCGGCCTTCTTCCAGAAGCGACAGAACACAAGCCGTCGTACCGATTTTCAGCGCGGTGGCGAACGGGCTCATGTTGGAATCGCCGATGAGCAAATGCAGCCGCCGGTATTTGCGGTAATCGGCCAACGGCTCGTCGCGCGCGTTGATGATGGCGCGATTGAATTGCACCCACTGATAAATGTCGTTCACGATATGATCGGCACGCTGGCTGAGTTGAAAATTGACCTGCTTCTCTTGTGGTGGCGGCTCAAAATCGAAAGCCAGCGGATTGGCTTGGCCAACACGGCCGGCGCCGGTGAAGACTTGTCTTGTTGCCAGAAAAGTGAGCAGCGTTCCAAGAATCGGCGGCGTGAATTGCGCCTCTCGTTTCATCAAGTAATTCTCGTGGCAACCAAAAGTGGCGCCGGTGTGATGATCCACGTTGTTCTTGATAAAGGAGACGCGGCCGGCCGCGCCCAGGGCGGCGAGAGACGATTGGAGCAACTCGTCACCGGCCAGGTCGTAAGCAACGAGATCGCGGAGATGCAAACATTCCGGTGATGCGTACTCGATGTGACCCATATCGAGATAGAGCCGCCCGCCGTTGAGAAGGAAGCCTCCGTTGCCCGGCGGTTCCTCGTAGTCGCGGTAGTGAAGATCGATCGTTCCAGCTTGAGCGCTTCGAAAAAGGTAATTTTTAACCTTGGCCGGCCAGACTTCGGAATTAACGTGTGGCTCCTCTGCGCTGAGCAGGCAGCCGTATTCGGTTTCTATTCCAACAATCCGATCCATTGCGTCAATTAGCGATTCAGTAAAGTAACGATTGAAATTTAATCACTGAATCGCTAAATCTCTAAGTCTATTTCACAGCCTTGAAAGGACTCGGAAAAAAGCCCAAACTGGCTTGTCCATGAGTAACTCAGGTCTCCGCAGCCCGTTTGTGAAGGTAGGCGGACTAGTCCACTTCGCTCGAATGCTAGACAAAATTCGGGCCCATGCCAAAGGTGAGTTGGCGGCAGATTATCAGGCCAATCTCGGGAGAGGCTTTGACGCGAGTTGCATCATGTTCTTACGAATCGACTACAATCAACTGGTCGAACGCGTGAAAAAGGGCGGAACCGACGAAGAAATTCTCCATTGGTGTTTCAGTGCCGGCCGGCAGCCATCCGAAGATCAGGTTTATGTCTGGAATGAATTTATGCGCAAGCGAGGCTGGAATGACGAAATCTCCGGGACGCTCAAACGCCGAAAAAAGGAAGCCGGCATGGCTGACCGCTCAGAAATCGAAACGATGTTCGCCTTTATCGACGCGGATGAAGGGCGCTCGTTAGTCGTCAATCAAGAGTAGAGCGTTTCTGTCAAACGCCGCCAAGATCGCGGACCTATGGCGTCGTCGATGGCGTGACGACGCTGTGTGATGGTGGTGGTGGCGGTTGGGTCCGCCAATCAATAAATTTCCAAACCGCAATCACGACTAGAATTACGACCGCCGTTGCAATCCACAATCGAGTGGTCGATGTGTGCCGCGCGTCGTCCGACGCAGTTTGTCTCGGCCTTTCTTCCACTCGTCACCTGTCGCCAATCACTCGCTCCTCTGCCTATTCAGCCAGGGTGTCGATCCGTTCGGCGAGCGCGAAATCCAGCTCAGTCAAACCGCCTTTGCTGTGCGTCGAAAGAACCAGGCGCACTTTGTTGTAGCGGATATCGATATCGGGATGATGCTCTTCGTCCTCGGCAACTTCGGCCACGGAATTCACAAAATCGATGGCGTCGGCAAAATCATCGAACTCAAAGCTCCGTTCGATATGCTTCTTTTCCAGCTCCCACTCGGGAATCTTTTTCATGCGGTCCTTCAACTCTGCCGCTTTCATCAAGTCAGCCATAACGGGACAACGAGTAACACCCGAAATTTGTTTTGCAATGCCGAAATCATGGGGCTTCCTCCGGTGTTGAACTATACCCGGCGGCGGTGACGCTGGCCCCGCGTTCAGTGCCCGCAGCTGTACCTAAAGGTCGAGAATCCGGCGGAGATTCTTCGCCGAATCGAAGATTTCGACCGCGCAGTTGCGCGCCTGCTTCGAAAGCTTCGCCCAATCCCGTAGCACTTCTTTCACTGCTGTTTCCCCTTCGTGGGCGTCGCGGACAAAACGGAATCCGCTCTCCCGCGGCAGATATTTTTCTGCACCGGTGTCCTCCGTGATCACCGGCCGTCCGAGGGCAAGAAACGCAGCTGCCCGGTCGCTTAGCCAACCGGTCCGCCACGCCACGTCCACGCCTTTGATTGCGGTGAATTCGGCGAGAGCGCCGGCCATGTATCGCCGGTAAGCGCTCGGTGTCCGCGCGACGCGGTGCGGATCGACAACGTGCCAGCCGAGCGCTCTCAGGCGCGTTTTCTCCGGATCGTCCGCGTTAATATTCATCGCCAGCTCAAAACGCGCTTCCGGGATGTGCTTTGGCAAGTTGAGATAAGATTCAAACGCGATTTTTTTTGAAAGATCGGGAAATGTTCCGTTAACTTCCACGCTCCCGCCCCAATACCATTGACCGATCGTGGTGAATCTCGGTGCGAGCGGGCGGCGCGCTGGTCTGTACAATTTCGTGTCGGCCAGCGGGTAAAACGTCTTCCAGTTCAGCCCCGATTGCGGCAGGCGGCAATCACGCCCGTGCACATTCAGTCCGATCGTCCAAAACTCATGATGATGCGATTGCCCCAGTTCCATCTTCGTCATCCAGTAAAAAATTTCGCTCGGATCGAGAT
>JBAQJG010000600.1:0-14804 GCA_049300145.1 Chthoniobacterales bacterium
GGAACCAACATTAGACGCATTTACATATGATAAAGACAATCGCTTATCTCGGTCTCGGCACCATGGGCAGCGGCATGGCGTCCAACCTTCTCAAAGCCGGGTACAAACTTACCGTCTGGAATCGGAACGCTGAAAAGTGTGAACCGTTCGCCAGGAAAGGCGCTCGTATCGCCGAGACTCCGGCCGACGCCAGCCGCGACGCCGAGCTTGTTATCTACAGCTTGAGTAACGATCAAGCCGTCGAGGAAGTTGTCTTTGGCGCGAAAGGAATTCTAAGTGGCATCAACGAAGGCCAGATCGTGATCGACATGAGCACGGTTCTTCCCGCGACAAGTTTGCGAGAACAGGAAGCCTATGCAAAGCACGGTGTCGATTTTCTCGATGCACCCGTCTTTGGCAGCAAAAAGGAATCCGCGGATGCCCAACTTTGGATTATGGCCGCGGGCAATAAGGCCATTTTCGAAGAAGTGAAGCCGATCTTGGAGCACTTGGGTCAAACCGTTCACTACTTTGGCAAGAACGGAAATGCCGCGGCCATGAAGCTCGTGGGAAACCTCATTGTAGCGCTGGAAATGGAAGCGCTCGCGGAGGGGCTTGTCCTCGCGCAAAAGGCTGGGCTTGATCTAAACACCGTCATGGAAGTCGTGAAAGTCGCCGACTTCCGGTCACCACTGCTCGTGAGCAATGGTCAGAATATTTTGAAACGCGATTTTTCTACCAGCTTCGCGCTCAAGCTCATGCTCAAGGACGCTGGCCTCATTGAAAAATTTGCTGAAAGTCTGGAGTCACCCATTCCGGCGCTGCGCGTTGTCGGAAAAAATCTCGAATCGGCGGTTGCGCTTGGCTTCGGGAAAGAAAACGCCTCCGCCCTAATCAAGGCGCTCGAAAAAGAAGCGGGCGTCGAAGTGAAAGGCGCTCTTCTGGCTAAGATCCCTGCCGTCTCACCCGCCTTTGCGCAGCTACGGCGCGGCGGGTGGAGACGGCCTACAACCGCCGTTCACCTGTAGGGCGTCTATGTCAGACGCCTTCGAGGGCTACCTCGAACGAGGGAGTACCGGTCACCTCGGCGGCAGGAACAAAAAATCCCACCCATGCGCCGTGGCAATTCCTCTATGGCAGAGCGTAGATTCGGAGCATGAAAACAAATTGCTCCCTGGCCTGCTCGTTAGCCACTGATAAACGAGACGGCTCTGCTTAGCCGAATCCGCATCGGAGGAATGTTATGTGGATTGTCCGCTTAGCGCTTAGTCGACCCTACACCTTTGTGGTAGCAGCCTTGCTGCTGCTTTTGATGACCCCCTTTGTCCTGACCAAGACGCCAACCGACATCTTTCCCGCTATTAATATCCCGGTGGTCAGCGTGATCTGGTCATTCACCGGATTGCCGGCCGACCAAATGGCCCAACGAATCATTTACAGTGAGGAACGGGCGCTCACGACCACGGTCGATAATATCGAACACATTGAATCGACCTCCTATGATAGCATCGGCGTAATCAAAGTCTTCTTTCAGCCGACTGTGAACCCCTCGACTGCGGTGGCGCAATTGACCGCGGTGTCGCAAACCATTTTGAAACAGTTGCCACCAGGGGCCACTCCACCGCTGATCATCCAATACAGCGCGTCCACCGTCTCCATCCTGCAGTTTGCAATTAGCAGCACCAAGCTTTCCGAGCAGCAAGTCTTTGATATTGCTCTGAACCAGATTCGCGTCGGACTAATCGGTGTGCCGGGGGTCAGCATTCCGTATCCATATGGCGGGAAGCAAAGAGTGGTTTCAGTCGATCTCGATCTCAACGCATTGGAAGCAAACAATGTTGTCGAATCAGATGTGGTCACTGCCATCAGCAACGGGTCGCTAACTTTTCCGAGCGGCACGGCCAAGATAGGCGGGAAAGAGGTGCCGATTGATCTCAACGTCAATCCGCCGCGCATCGATCTGTTGAACGACCTGCCGGTCAAAAGTGTCGGCGGCACCGTCATTCACGTCCGCGACGTAGCGCAGGTGCGCGATGGCTATTTTCCGCAAGAAAACATCGTTCGCCAGGATGGTGTTCGTAGCACGCTGCTTCAAGTTTTCAAGAATGGGAGCGCCTCCACACTCTCGGTTGCGGCAGGGGTCAAGACTGCCATGACGAGCATTCTCAAAACCGTGACCAGCGATGTGCAAGTAAAACAATTCGCCGATCAATCCGTATTCGTGAAGGCCGCCGTTAGCGGAGTGGTCCGGGAAGGCGTTATTGCAGCGGCGCTGACGGCTTTGATGATTTTGCTCTTTCTCGGTTCCTGGAGGAGCACACTTATTATTGCGGTTTCCATTCCGCTTTCGGTCCTGGCGTCTCTGGCGATTCTCAGCACCCTCGGTCAGACGATCAATATCATGACGCTCGGTGGCCTGGCTCTGGCGGTGGGCATCCTGGTGGACGATGCCACGGTCACAATCGAAAACGTCGAGCGCCACCTGGCCTCCGGCGAAACTTTGAACGACGGGATTCTAAAAGGGGCGGGTGAAATCGCCTTACCGGCCTTGGTTTCGACCATGTGCATCTGCATCGTTTTTGTCCCGATGTTTTCTCTGGCTGGGGTGGCGCGCTATCTCTTCGTGCCCTTGGCGGAGGCGGTAGTTTTCGCCGTTATCGCTTCCTACGCCATCTCCCGCACATTGGTGCCAACAATGATTATGTTCTTCGAACGCCACCTCCACCCGCCTTCGGGCGCTGCGGCGACCTCCGGCGCGGCAAGCAAAGCTCTCGCCGCGGCGACTCCGTCCGGTGGCGAACATGTCGCACTTTGGGCGCGGCCGCTGGTGGCTCTCCAACAGCATTTTGAAAAAACGTTCGATCGTTTCAGGGAAGCTTATGGCAATTTGTTAGGCATAGTCCTGGAACACAGGATGGCTTTCGTCGTCGGGTTCCTGTTATTTTGCGTCGCTTCATGGTTACTCGTTCCATTCGCCGGTCAGAACTTCTTTCCCACGGTGGATGCAGGAACGTTTCGATTGCATGTGCGGGCGCCTACGGGCACGCGCATCGAGCAAACTGCCAAGTTGGTCGATGAAGTGGAAGCTGCCATTCGTCGTGAGGTTCCCGCCAAAGAGCTCGCGGGTATACTCGACAACATCGGACTTCCGGTTTCCGGCATCAACTTGAGCTACAACGACAGCGGTGTAGCAGGACCAGCCGACGCCGATATCCTGGCCTCATTGCAACCCGGTCATAAGCCGACGGCGAATTATGTGCGTAACTTACGTCTTAGTTTGAATCGCCAGTTTCCTGGCGTAACTTTTTACTTCCTGCCGGCCGACATCGTTAGCGAAACCATTAACTTCGGACTTCCCGCTCCCCTTGATATCCAGGTTGTTGGGCGAAATGAAACAACCGACCAGCAGGTGGCCAATTCCATAGCCCAAAAAATACGTCAAGTTCGCGGGGCTGTGGATGTGCGGGTTCAGCAGCCAAACGACTTGCACCGAATCGAGTTCAATGTCGATAGAACAAAGGCGTCGGAGCTTGGACTAAGCGAGCGAGATGTGGCCGGTTCGGTCCTGCTCGCCCTGAGCGGCAGCAGCCAGGTGACGCCGACCTACTGGCTAGATGCCACCACCGGCGTCCAATATCTCGTCAATGTTCGGGTGCCGGAGACTCAGACGACCACGCTCTCCGAGCTAAGGTCGATACCGCTTAGCGCTTCCAAACCTGGAGCGGCCAATGGTCAGGTCCTAAGTAATGTTACCGACGTTACACGGATTACCAGCCAACCCATCTACTCGCACTATAACGTAATGCCGGTAGTTGATGTCTTCGGCGGGGTCGGTGGCAGAGATTTGGGCGGAGTGCTTAGTGATATCAAACCTATCGTTGAGCAGGCTCAAAAGACTGCTCCGCCCGGCACCAGCATTGTCCTGCGCGGCCAGGCGTCGACAATGAACTCAAGTTTTCTCGGATTAGGCATCGGAATGCTAATGTCCATTGTCCTGATCTATTTGCTGCTCGTGGTCAACTTCCAGAGCTGGCTCGATCCATTTATTATCCTGACGGCGCTGACCGGTGCGCTGGCCGGGGTAATTTGGGGACTTCATGTTACGAGCACAACCTTAAGCGTTCCCGCGATGATGGGTGGAATTATGTGCCTCGGCGTCGCCACCGCGAATTCTGTTCTGGTCGTGACCTTCGCGCGCAATCACCTCCAGGAAGGAATGAATCCGCTGAAAGCAGCATGGGAAGCCGGGACCGGCCGTTTGCGCCCAGTGATCATGACGGCGACGGCGATGATCATCGGCATGTTACCGATGGCGCTTGGTCTCGGTGAAGGCGGCGAGCAGAACGCGCCGCTCGGCCGCTCGGTAATTGGCGGTCTGATGCTCGCAACCGTCGCTACACTCCTTTTCGTGCCGGTGGTCTTCAGCCTCTTGCATCGGCAAACAGTCGCCACGGCTACGACAGAACCGAAAGAAAATGTCCCATCAACAGGCCTCGAAAAGGCCATGCCTGCAACTTAAACAGCTCTCTATCTATATGAACAGAACTACTTATCCCGACAGCGCCGGCCTTCCCTCCGGCGAACACAAGACAGACCCGGTTCGGGCCCGCCGACGATTCCGTGGCATCCTCATAGTGGGCGGCGCAGTGGTCTTGATCGCATTGGTCATAGGATTTATTCCTCAGTGGCGGGAACGGCAGACGGCTACGGCTGATACCAAGGAGCTGGCGATTCCGGCCGTCGCGGTAGTTTCACCGAGTGCCAATACACCTGGCAGTGGCCTTAACTTGCCGGCTGAAGTCAGACCATGGCAGGAGGCATCCATCTTTGCGCGAGTCAATGGATACCTCAAGAGCTGGCTGGTGGACATCGGCGCGCACGTCGAGAAAGACCAGTTGCTCGCCGAGATCGACACACCTGATCTTGATCAGCAGCTCGCGCAGGCCCACTCCCAGGCCGCGCTGGCGCAAAAAAGCTCTGTGCTGGCCAAAAGCACGAACGACAAATGGCAGGAGCTATGGCATCAAGGTGTCGTCTCCGAACTCGATGCCGAGAATACATCCACCGCCCAGGGCACGACCCAGGCCAATGCCGATGCGTTTGCCGCCAATCTTCGGTTTCTTGAACAGGAGGTCGCCTTCAAACGGGTGACCGCGCCGTTCACCGGTACGATCACGATTCGCAACGTGAATGTAGGCGACCTGATCACCGCCAATAACACGAACCTCGAAATGTTTCATATCCAACAAAGGGACCCGCTTCGTGTTTATTTCCGCATCCCGCAGACGGAGGCGTCAAACATCGCGGTGGGACAGACCTTCAATGTTCAAGTCGGCGCGCAAAGCGCAAAAACTTATCCCGGAAAAGTAATCTCGACTTCGGAGGCCGTGTCGCCGGACTCCCGGACCATGCTTGTTGAGTTACAGGTCGATAACTCCAAGAATGAGATCCTGCCCGGCAGCTATGCCACGGTCCGGGTGCCGCAGAGCGCTTTTGGGAAGGTTCTTATATTACCCGACAACACGCTCATCTTTCGCGGGAAAGATCTGCAAGTTGGCGTGGTCGACGCCAAAGGCGTTGTGCAACTCCGTGACGTCAAGGTCGGACGAGACTTCGGCATCCAGTCCGAAATCCTAAGCGGCGTCACTGAATCCGATAAAGTAATTGTCAACCCGTCAGACTCCCTTACGACGGGAACAGTCGTTCGCGTCGCTGCGACTCCCGCTCCTTCGCCCAGTGCTCCGGCGGCAAAAAAATGAAATGACAAAATTACCTATCAACAAAGAACAAGGAAATGGAAACGATGAAAAATACGTTGCTTAAGCAAAGAACCACTAACCTCGCTGTCGTTGCACTCGTGAGCCTGCTTGGGGCATGCGCCACGACCGCATCACCTCGCGCCGAAAACGTCCTCTTTTCAGCCGGTTTCAAAGCGAAGGTCGCGACCACCGCTAAACAACGGCAAGAACTCCAAACGCTGCCCGAAGGAAAGGTGTCGCCCGTTAGGCAGAAGGGAAAGACGTTCTACGTCTATCCCGACGCGCCGCACAATCAGATCTACGTTGGCAACAAAACGCAGTATCAGGCCTATAAACATCTACGGGCACAACACCGGGATTGGCCAGGCCCGTTCGTGACAAAAGATTACAACGCCATGGGAGACGAGGTAGCAGTGAGAGAATTCCACGGATGGGCACCCTTGGGAGAGTGAACAGAAGAGACTGCGGTGGAATCAATCTCAGCAGGGCGAAATACCAAAGTAGATACCAGTCTAGGCGCGGATCGGCGTTAAGAATGCTGGGGCCGGGCAGTTTATCGAGCGGCGGCGGTCCGACAAAATACGAAAGCAACGTGATGATCACGATCATCTCGGTTCCAAACACAAAATCGCGCCACGCGCCTTCGGGCCAGAAGCATGATCGTCGATCTCGATAACTACATCGGGCCAATCGCCGGAGGCAATAACCCTATGGAAGGAAGCAATCTCGCGGGGAAGGACGTTGCGGGCGACTAGGTCAATAGGTGCTGCCGTTCCAGGGAGCCGACCGTCTGGATCCCGCCATTACCCGATTCAAACAATGATGTTAGAGAGGCGACGAGGATCAGTTCAACTTTGGAACAAGACGTTAGCCTCCTAGTTAAAACTAAAACAAGCCGGCGCTATAGAAGGAACTGAGTATGACTAGCAAAACAGAAACGACGCAAAGGGAAACGTCGTTTCCTTCTCTTTGACTTCTCCTTCTTCGCCGCGACTGGGCCTCCTACCTCCAAAGAGGGAGTGGACCTCCCTTCACAAGTAGCACCACAAAACCCCTCGGACGCGCAATTGCGGCAGACCCAACAGCGTCCGTACTTACGCCCTAGAACACAAAACAAAAATAAAAAATGGAGGTGCAGTTATGAAAAAGAGTTTGTTCGCATCTATTCTTATGGTCCTCATAGGAGGATGCTTTGCTTCGTCGGTAATAGCCGATGATACGTTGGTGAGATTCAAGGGAGCCATCGGTGATATTCCTGTAGCGAACGTTGCGGGTACCCCCAACCCTGACGGCAGCTTCCCTGACGTAATTCGGAACATTGTCCGCGACGTCAACCCTGCCGGCCAAATCTGGGTGATCTCCGATTTCAGAGCGGACGTGAAGCGCGACGGGCGTATCCGGGTTGACGGCCGAGGCCTGCTACTGGGCGGAGGCAACACCATTGGCACGAACGGCAACGCCAGCGTCTTCGCGACGCTGATTTGTGAAGCCACGCCGCCCTTCACCCAATTCAGTACGAACCCTACGGGTGTCCCGCTGGCGGCCAACGGCGACTTCGAAATCGATGATGTGCTAACGCCGGCGCCACCGGCCCAGTGCGGCAGCCCAGTGCTCCTTATCCGTGTGGCGCCCAGCGGGGCTTGGTTTGCTGCGGGCATCCCGAAGGTCGATTAGCCCCGATGGAAGACGGGCATATCAAAAGAACATGAACGGCACCACAATCTTCCGGGGCGGGCAGCATGTCGCCGATCAAACGTGGGCGGCAATGCAGGAAATGGAACGCTTTTGTGCAACGCATCCGGGAAGTCCCGCGGCGCTGCGCCGTCCCGGGTTGTCAATTCGCGGTCGCACTTTCGTTGTGTTACTCGGCCCGACCATCGAAGAGGGCATCGCTGGCTTCGGTGACAGCGTCCAAGCGGCATTGCGCGCCTTCGATACGCAATACTCCCGCTCTCGCTTTGCGGATACGCGAGGCGAAGGGCAATCGGTCGCCCCGGTGAGCAAAAGCGAACAAAAATGGTCAGCGTCTTCGGGAACTTCGTTTCGCTGTTCCGTAGAATGAGGTGAGAAATGGAAACGATTCTAGCAGGGAAACGTCCACCATCTGCGACGATTCAAAAAAGGAAGCCGCCGATGAAATCGAAAAGCTCACGTTTTGATAGTTTGGTCGCTGGTTACTATCCCGCCGTTTACAGCTTCGCCGCTCGATTGACCGACGATCCTCGCCAGGCGATTGCGCTTACGCGAAACGCGTTTCGCAGTGCGCAAAAACAAATGTGTAGCCTGCGCGACCAAACGGCAGTCCCGACGATCTTAATATCGGCAGTCATCCGAGCAGGCCTGGCCGCCCGTTGATTTGCGCCGGCAGCGGTGCACCGTACGTAGTTCTCGCGGTAATACTCTCTTCTTAAAAGGCGGCCAGCCTGTGAATCGTGCAACTTTAAGAAGCCGCGCGACTCTTCGTAGGTATTCTATCCCGAATGAGGGAGCCCGCATCAATTCCGAGTGGAAGGTTACCGCGCTACGGCACAGCTTGAGGCGCCAAGTTAAGGTGCCATCAATAGACTTCTCGTGGAAATCGGATCCTCTATCGAGGTCGCAGGCCCATTTTGCGATCATCGGGGATAAAATGAATGGCCGATACTACACTCCAGTGAGGTAGTTTGTTGTTGGCTGAGGGGACTGCCAGAAATAAAGTTCGCATTCTTAGTTCATAACGAGAGGAGGTCCCTTGGCAAAGAATTTCAAAGACCTGTCTGAACAGGAAATCCTGGCGCTGGCAATTTCGTCCGAGGAAACGGATGCGCGCATTTACGCAGATTTCGCCGCGGGATTAATAGCCGATTACCCCGCAACCGCCCAAATCTTTAAGGCAATGGAAGCCGAAGAGGATGAGCATCGCCGCGAACTGATTGAGGAATACCGTCGCCGCTTTGGAGAACACATACCTTTGATCCGTCGAGAAGACGTGAACGGGTTCGTGCACCGCAAACCGGTGTGGATGATTCGGCCGCTGGGAATCAAAACGGTTCGGCATCAGGCCGAAGTGATGGAGACAGAAACTCGGCGTTTCTACGAGCGTGCTGCTACTAAAGTCAGCGACGCGTCAACGCGAAAGCTACTGGGAGACCTGGCGGAAGCGGAGCGAAAGCATGTGACCTTAGCCGACAATCTCCAGCAGCAATACCTGACTCCAGAAGTTGAGGCTCAGGAAGAGAAAGCTCATCGCCGGTTGTTCGTTCTGCAAATCGTGCAGCCCGGGCTGGCCGGACTAATGGATGGTTCGGTCTCAACCCTGGCGCCAGTTTTTGCGGCCGCGTTTGCGACCCATAACAGCCACGCCGCCTTCCTGGTCGGCCTCGCCGCCAGCGTCGGAGCGGGAATTTCAATGGGGTTCGCTGAGGCAGCTTCGGATGACGGCAGCCTGACTGGCCGCGGAAAACCTCTGCTCCGTGGAGTCGTCTGCGGGTTGATGACGACGGCCGGAGGGATCGGTCACACGTTGCCATATTTGATTCCATCTTTTCGAACTGCTACGGCCATTGCCGTTGTGATCGTGGCAATTGAACTCTTGCTCATCAGCTGGATTCGAAACCGGTATATGGACACGCCATTTCTCCGCGCCGCTTTTCAAGTGATCGTCGGGGGTGTGTTGGTGTTTCTTGTTGGGATCTGGATTGGGAGCTCTTAGAAGCCATCTCAGTTGCCGGATTACCCGAGCTAATCGCCGCAGCATAAACGTCGGCTCTGAGCATTCTCCATCGCGAAAGTTTCATCGAGGTTCGAATGAATCGATTGGCTTCCAGGTAGGGCGTTGGATCTACCAGTTTCTTTGCCTTGATTCGCGCAGTCAGCCGAAAGAATGCGTACATCACCCGCAACCACAACGTGGCATGCGCTCGCGCGAAGCGCTCTCTCGGAAGCGTGAAATCAGAGATGAGCCAAACCGCGTCCTCGCCCGTGGTCTCAGCCAATTTGGCAACAATCAATTCGAGTTTTTCACTCTCAAAGCAATCAAGAAGAAAATGTGTAACAAGGAGATCGTACGAATGCCGCGGCGACCAGTGGAGAATGTCTTGATGGAAGAACCGAACATGCGCCAATGATTCCGGACGAGTTCGACGGACACGCGAACGGGTAAGTTGCAGCATTCGTTCGCTCGCATCGATGCAGTCGATGTCGATCTTCGGATGGACGCGCAGCAGTTCGCAAACAAAGCGGCCATCGCCTTCACCCACGATCAACGCCCGCTTCGGACGCGGAATCTTGTCGATCCAACAGATTCGTGCTCTTTGCAGGGCGTTCCCAAAGACGGTTGTCTCGATCCAACGATAGTACGGCGCGATCGAATCGAAGCTCACAAGATTCTTTCCGTGACAAACAGCGCGAGCGGCGTGAGCAGAACGAGGTCGGCGAGGGCTGTGCTTTCATCGCGCGATACTGGCGCAACATGCAGTGCGCCCAGCAATACCGCGCTCAATCCAAGACAAATTGCCAACGGGGCGAGCTGATGATCAAAGAAATCGAGCGCCCCGGCGGCAAGAGCAAGAGTGATTGATGCGGCTGGCGCAAACGCCGCCGCCTGCGGCCAGCGCGTGGCCACCGAGTGCTTCCTTTGCGCCCAATCGAGATCGCGCTCCCAAAATGCGATACTGACACAGTTGAGCCAACAAAGGGCTGCGAATAGGAGCGCGGCGAAAGCAATGGTCGATCTGGCCGCGGCGATGTGAGGCGCAAAGACAAGAAGAGTTCCAGCTGCAAACAATGCGCCGATTGCTATTTCCTTAATCGGTATTGCTCTCCAGATTTTGCTGAAGCGATTGTTCACAACGAAATAAAGCCCGGCCGCAGCGGCAAGGATTACTCCGTGCACGCGAGTCTCATGATCGAGCCGCGAACAGACGATCCCGATATCAAACAAAGCGATTACCGGCATCAAAAACAGCCAGAGACGCCGGTGAGTGAAGCAAAACATTTCGCGCGCGGACTTTGGAACGTCTGCGGAAAGAGAAATGGAATCGGTAAAGCGATCAACGACGTAGATGAACCAAGCGGTGAGAAACAGAGCAATTGCGCTACTGACCGTCACAGCGAGATGCAAACTGCGCGCGAACACCAATTGCCAACAGATCGCGACCAGCGGCGCGTCGAGGCAAACGAGATTCAGCCAAAGCAAGGCGCTGCGCGGCAGGGCGCGAGCATTCGCGTCCGGTGTGGACGCGGCGCCGGCGGATTGAATCGGACCGATGAGAAGCGAATTAGCGGGATTTATCTCTTCACGCTTCCACAGATGAACGGGCTCTTCTCGATTTTCTTGGAGTTTTTTACGCCTTCGGTGGATCCGCTGCTTTTCTCGATATCGCACTCAGCGCGGCCGCCATCTTGTCGACGATCTCTGCCCTGACGCCGAGACCGTGTCGCTGGACGATCCAGCTTGGTTCGTTATACGAAAGCCACGTCTTGCCCGCCGTATCCTGCCAGACGAGCGCCTTTAATGGCAGATCAATCCCGGCTGTCTGGGACGCCTCCATCAACGGCGTCCCGCCGCGAGCGTTACCGAAGATGATGAGTTCGGTCGGTCGTAACTCCAGGCCTGCTTCAGCCGCCCCTGCGGCATGATCAATCCGCGCGAACACAGTCATTCCCTTCGCCCGGATCTCGGCCTCCAACCGATCCATCGTTTCCTTTGGGCCGAACCTGCTTGCAATGGTCGTTAACCCTTCCATATGACTCTCTTATTGTGCCGGCTGGCTCGCGTGTTGGCAAGGAGAGCCTAGTTGCGCGCACTGGTAATTAACCATTGGACATAGGACGGAATATTTCCAACCCCTCGGGATTAGAACCGCCTCGTCCTTTCAAAGGAGATACGAATTCGGGACTAACGAAAGCGACGAGTCGAGATGACTCGTTCGTGCTAATGGTACGTTTTCAGGATCTTTATCAAAGAACCGGCGGCGATTGCGAAAAATGTACGCCCCACCAAGTAGATTGATAATAAGGAAGATCATTCCTGCTATGCGCAGAGCGAGAAGACCCACAGGATTAATTAATGCTAACACTGGATTCCTTTCGTTTCCTTTCAGGATTTATGTGTTGGTTAATAGCCTGGCGTTTCATGAAGAACGGGCGTGTTCAAAGATTTCGACGAACTCCTGGTACCGTCGAGCGATTTCCGCGACAGCGGCTTCCCGCGAGCTCTTTTTGGCAAGAAAGCTAACGAGCGGCTCCCAGAAGACCGTTCGACCCACGGCGAAACCGATGAATCCGTTGACGCCAGCCGCCGTCGTCAACCATTCGCGCACTTTTTTATCGTCTTCACCACGTCCAAGAACGATGCATCCAACTCTGTCCCGGCTGCCGCGGTGTGCTATGGACACGATCTCTTCGCAGTCTTCACGACGATCGAGTCCCTCGATCTTCCAGACATCTGGCTCAACGCCCGCTTCTTGCAACTGCTTGATCGTCTGAACCATCAACTGGGGACGAAGTTTCAAATCATACGCTTTCTTGTCGCCTTTGATCTGTTCGAGCTGTGCCTTCTCCGCGGGAACGAGCAGTTCGAACATGAACCGGCTTTCGCTTTTGGAGTGTAAGTAATCGGAAAGCTTTTTCAGCCGCGCCGTCTGTCGCTGGTTCAATACTGCGTCGCCTTCGGGATTGTAACGCACGAGCACTTTGCAAAAAGTCGGCTGAATGGCTTCGATGTGGTCGGCAAAGTTATCGCCGTATTCGAAATCAAACTCATCCTGCCCGCTCTTCTCGGCCGGACAAGCAGTGGTAAAGCCTCTGGCTTTCGCGTCGCGTAGAATGGCCGCTCCAAATTGTTCATCCACGAGGATGCCCCCTTTGTTTTTCGGCGCACCTCCAGCAATGGCGGCTCTGAATCCGTCATAAATGATCCGCTTCGCCGCTGCGATTTCAGCGGTCTGTGCCGCAGTCAGACCGCCATGCCAACCAAACATTTTTGTAACGAACGAGCCGCGATGGTCGAATGGCAGAACGTAGAGTGGTTGGTCGTAACCGAGAGTTTTCATTTTGCCTCCTTCAATTTCCGGTAACGCCGGATCAGGTTGTTGGTTGAGCTATCGTGCTTGAGCTTGGGAGAAGCCTTGCTTTCTAGTTCGGGAATGATGCGCTGCGCCAGCGCCTTACCTAACTCGACGCCCCATTGATCAAACGAGTTAATATTCCAGATCACGCCCTGCGTGAAGACACTGTGCTCGTAAAGCGCGACGAGTTTGCCGAGAACTTCCGGTGTGAGCTGCTCAGCGAGAATCGTGTTCGACGGACGGTCACCTTCAAAGACACGATGCGGCACCAGCCAGTTCGGGGTGCCTTCAGCTTTAACTTCCTCCGGTGTCTTGCCGAAAGCCAGTGCCTCGGCTTGGGCAAATACGTTCGCCATAAGAATGTCGTGATGCCGGCCCAATCGCGTGAGTGCGTGGGCGAATGCGATGAAGTCACACGGGATAAGCCGGGTGCCCTGGTGGATCAATTGGTAGAAGGAGTGCTGGCCGTTGGTGCCAGGTTCGCCCCAGTAAATGGGACCCGTTTGGTAATCAACCTTCTTCCCGTCAAGCGTGACGTGTTTGCCGTTACTTTCCATCGTCAACTGCTGCAGGTAGGCCGGGAAGCGTTTCAGGTACTGTTCGTAAGGCAAAACCGCCACCGTGTGTGCGCCGAGGAAGTTGTTATTCCAAACCGATAGAAGACCCATCAACACCGGCAGATTTTTCTCGAACGATGCGGTGCGGAAATGCTCGTCCATCTCGTGAAACCCCTTGAGCATCGAACGAAAATTATCCGGTCCGATGGCCAGCATCGTCGAGAGGCCGATAGCTGAATCCATTGAGTAACGTCCGCCGACCCAGTCCCAAAAGCCGAACATGTTCGCGGTATCAATGCCGAATGCGGACACTTTCTCGGCATTCGTCGAGACGGCCACGAAGTGTTTCGCCACCGCCTTCGGATTTCCACCGAGTCCTTTGAGCAGCCAGTCACGCGCGCTCTGGGCATTGGTCATCGTCTCCAGCGTCGTGAAGGTTTTTGAAGAGACGATGAAGAGCGTCTCGGCCGGGTCGAGATCGCGCGTTGCTTCCACAAAATCAATGCCGTCGACGTTGGAGACGAAACGGAAGGTGAGACTGCGAAGGCTGTAATGCTTGAGTGCCTCGTAAGCCATCACCGGTCCAAGATCAGAACCGCCGATGCCGATGTTTACGACGTTCTTGATGCGTTTGCCGGTATGCCCTTTCCACGCGCCGCTGCGAACGCGTCTCGAAAATCCTTCCATCTTGTCGAGCACGGCGTGGACGTCTGGCACGACGTCCTTTCCTTCCGCCAGAATGCGCTCTCCTTTGGGCGCGCGCAGCGCGACGTGGAGGACGGCACGATTTTCTGTGAGGTTGATTTTCTCGCCGCTGAACATGGCCTTGATGCGCGAGCGCAAACCAGTTTCATTCGCCAGTTTCAGCAGAAGTTTGACCGTTTCATCAGTGATGCGGTTCTTCGAGTAATCCAGAAACAGTCCGGTAGCTTCGGCGGTCAACCGCTCGCCGCGTTTCGGGTCGGCGGCGAACAATTGTCGCAGATGCAGGTCCTTGATTTTTTTCTGGTGAACCGCAAGGGCTCTCCAGGCCCTTCGCCGCGTCAATGATTGGTTTGCTTGTCTCATATCTACATTACTCCTGTTTGTTGGTGAGCCTTCGAATGGATCGACTCCTACATTTCCTCAAGCGCTTTGCCTTTCGTCTCACGAACAAGCTTCACAACAAAGAGGATCGAAACGGCCGCAAAGACCGTGTAAAGGCCATAGGCACCGCCGAGGCCGAACGATCCAAGAAGAATCGGAAACGTCATCGTGATCGCGAAATTCGAAATCCATTGCACAAAACCACTGACGGAAAGGGCCGCGCCGCGGAATTGATTCTGGAACATCTCGCCGAGCATAACCCACATCACCGGGCCCCAGGAAACTCCGAAGCAAAAAATATAGGCATTGGCCGCAATCAAAGCGGGAAGCCCGGCCGAACCCGCCAGCGTTAGCTTGCCGTGCTCGTCCAGGGG
>JBAQJG010000601.1:0-7839 GCA_049300145.1 Chthoniobacterales bacterium
GTCAACTATTTTTTTGGCTCGGTTCCGAAGCGGCTCTGAACCTTCGCAAGGGATTTGTCCCGGCCGAGCCAGAGGGCGAATCAGGGCGAAGGAGGGCGAACTAGCCTGAATCTGCGGGACTTACGAATCGCGCGCGGCTGCCTGCTCTCGGATGGGAACTGTCCCGTTGAGAACCGAAGGAGGGTTGCGCAGGTTCCTACTCTTTAGCTTGATCGATCGTGTTCCAACCGGGACAACTCTTAGAGTTCCCTGGCAGAAGGAACCCAGAATCTAGAATCCGCGCACCTTCACGCCACCGACCTGAATCAAATCAAACGCTGACGAAACCCATCGTCACGGTGACTTCGCCTTTTTCCATGCGCGCGCGGGTGCGCCAAATGAAACAGCGCAGTATTACGCAGTTTGAGTGTTCGAAATTGTCCGCAAGTTTTCCGGCCTTGCGCACGAGGGGTATTTTTTCGGCGGGGCTTGGCGGAACCCCTAAAGGCACGCCGACCTGGCGCAATGTGCCACAGGCAATATCGCTACATCCTGACACCAAATCATTATCGCCGACGCAGGATTAGGAAGGCCCCAGCGGCAAGACTGAAAAGTACCAGGCTGGAAGGTTCGGGAACGATGGTACCAAATTGCGTTGGGAAAGTGATGTTCGTGTTCAACACATCTCCAGCGGAGGTATAAGCAGCTTCGAAGGCAGGATCGGCATCGGAGCCAATAATGTAGGTATCGTCCGTCGAGGCAGTCCTGAACCTCAAATCAGCTGGGTTAGAACCATTCGCATTGGCCGTATTGAAGATCAATGTTGAAGCATTGGCGTCGATCAAGAATTGGCCCGTCCCAGAAATAAGCGAAGTATCCGCCTGCACCAACGAGTAGGGAGTTCCATTTACCGTCAGTGTAAGGTTAACCGCAGTAAAGGGATTGGGCGCTCCATTCATGATTGTGTAGTTCCCGAGCGGCAAATCAACTGTTCCGACCAGGGAAGCGGTACCGCCGCCAGTAAAGGATAGATTGACGTTATAAGCAGCTGCTGCCGCAGAGCGAGCATTGATCAGAACAGATACGCTGATAGCTGCCGCGAGGAGCGAGAGGCTCAAACTGCGTTTGATGGTAGGACCTGCATGCATCCGACTCATGATTGTGTGTGTAGTCAGTTGCAGAGACCGAAGTCAAGACAATTCTGGCTCAACAGGGAGACATTGGCACTCGCACGCTTGGGGGCAGCGTGGGCTAATTTGCGAGCTAAGGCTCAGCTCTACACCAAAGAAGGCCACGCTACCGATGTTCGAGCGCTCGTATTAACCACCCTCGCGATTCGCCATGGCAGTGACCATCGCCGGTGCATGTGCGCGCAGTCGAGCGCGGTCGTTTCGTTTCAGCGTGACAAGCACACCTGCCACTACAAAGGCGCGTGCGCTACCTGACCCGCGACCCTACACTGGTTTTCTTTTCGTCCTAATGGGTTCGTTGTCGCCTCCGAAAAAAGGGCCGTCGGATAGCACCGGCGCTTCTCTACGTAGTTTTTGTTGCGCGTCGCTTTTGTAGATTCTAGCGAGGCAGCAATTTCACGCTAATCGTGTGAGCCAGTTGAGAATTGACCATTGAGGGTTGAGAGTCGGAACGATGGCGGAGCGGGATTTAAACGCGATTGCTTTTCCGAAGCTCGATGATGAGCAGATCGCGAAGCTCGGGCGTTATGCCGGCGCGCCGCCGAAAACGTTTCGGGCCGGGGAGGCGCTTTTTCGTTTTGGTGATCGCGATGCCAACTTTTTCGTCATCAAGTCAGGTGAAATCGAGCTTATCGACGAGACTGGTGAAAGGCCCAAGACGGTCAGGGCCCTGAGCGCAGGAGAATTTACCGGCGACGTTGGTCATCTGACCGGGCACCCGAAGGTGGTGAGTGGCATCGCCAAATCGGATTGCGAAGTCTACGAAATCTCGGACAAGGCCCTGCGCGAACTTTTAAATCAAGACCCGCAGCTAAGCGATGTCATTCTGCAAGCGTTCATTGCTCGCCGGCAATTGATACGAGAGTCAGGGGAGTTCACCGGCCTGCGCGTAATCGGTTCCCGGTACTCGCGCGATACATTTCGGATCCGCGATTTTCTGGCCAAGAATCGAGTGCTGTTCACCTGGCTCGATTTGGAGGGGGATCCGGCGGTGAGCCAAGTGCTGCAGCAGTTTGGAGTAACCGAAGCGGACACGCCCGTCGTCGCCTGCGCTCACTGCGTCCTTCTGCGCAACCCGTCGAACCGCGAGTTGGCGGAGGCGATCGGTATCCGATGGCCAGTGGAACAAACGGTTTATGATCTCGCGATCATCGGCTCAGGCCCGGCGGGATTGGCTGCGGCAGTTTATGCTGCTTCCGAAGGGTTGAATACGGTGGTACTAGAACGCACGGCGCCGGGAGGCCAGGCCGGCAGCAGCATGCGCATTGAGAATTATCTTGGATTCCCAACTGGAATCACCGGTAGCGAACTGGCCGATCGCGCTGTTCTGCAGGCCGATAAATTCGGCGCCAGGATTTCCATTCCCACGCCGGTGACGAACTTGACCTTCGACAAAGTGTATTCAGTTCTCGGATTGGAAGGCGGCGAAACTGTCGTCGCCAAATGTCTGCTGATCGCGTCAGGCGCGGAATATCGCCGCCTCGGCGTGGAAGGTTGCGATCGATTCGAAGGCCGTGGTGTTTATTACGCGGCCACGGCTAACGAAGTGCAGGTCTGTCGCGGGTCGGATGTTGTGCTTGTCGGCGGCGGCAACTCCGCAGGACAGGCCGCTGTTTATCTTTCCCAGAACGCGTGCAAGGTGTTCCTTTTGATCCGCGGCGATGATCTTTGCAAAAGCATGTCCAGTTATCTTGCTCATCGGATTATGAACACACCAAATATCGAGATCCTTCGCTGCACTACAGTCGAGCGGATGCTCGGCGATGGCCATCTCAGCGGGGTTGAGATCGTAAGCAAACTCACCGGCGAAAAGCGGACTCTGCAAACGGCCGCCCTTTTCAGTTTCATTGGCGCGCTGCCGCGGACGGAATGGCTGCCGGCGGAGATTGAAAAGGACGAGAAAAATTTTGTGCGCACGGGAATTTCTTTGGCCGATTCACCGCACTGGACGTTGAAGCGGCAGCCGTTTTTGTTGGAAACGAGCCGGCCGGGCGTGTTCGCCGCTGGAGATGTGCGCTCCGACTCAGTCAAGCGCGTTGCATCCGCTGTCGGTGAAGGTTCAATGTCGGTTCAGTTCGTCCATGAATTTTTGAAAGGGATGTGAAGTGATGTCTGAAGGAGCCTGTCCCCATCTTTCCGCGATTACAACGGTCAAGCATGCTCAGCGCCGTGAGTGCGCTGAGTGTGTGAAGATCGGCACTCGATGGGTCCATTTGCGCACGTGTCAGAAGTGCGGCGCGACCCTTTGCTGCGACAGCTCGCCAGAGCAACACGCGAGCAAACATGCGCGTGCGAGCGCGCACCCGGTAGTTGCATCGGCGGAGGCCGGCGAGCGTTGGCTGTATTGCTATCCGGACGACGCCTTCGCCGAGTACTAGTCAAATACTTCAAACTGCCCTCACGCGTAACGCTCGTTTTTTGAACGTGCTTGTTCCAATTGCACGACCACACACGGGCACCCGTCCGACAGCCGATTTTTCGTGACTTCAAAAGAAAACTTTTTATCAGAGAGCTGGTCAAGATGGTATGAATCTATCCATCACCGGACTTCATCACGTTACTGCGATTGCGAGCGATCCGCAGCGCAATCTGGATTTTTATGTCGGGCTTCTCGGGCTGCGTTTCGTTAAACGCACCGTTAACTTCGACGATCCTACTTCGTATCACTTCTATTTTGGCGACGCCCGCGGCACACCGGGGACGATCCTGACGTTTTTTTCCTGGCCGGGCGCGCGGCGCGGGATTCGGGGCACCGGTCAAATTGAAGCGACGGCTTTTGCAATTCCACCAAGCTCCGTCGGCTACTGGCTTAATCGTTTCAAAGAACACCATGTTCCGGCGGAAAAAACGTCGGCGCGCTTCGGAGAGGAAGTTATTCGGTTTACCGATCCTGACGGACTCTTGATTGAATTAATCGCTTCGAATCCCGCCGCCGGCTATGAGCCATGGTCTGATAGCAGCGTGCCGGTCGAGGATTCGCTTCGAGGGTTCCATGGTGTCTCAGTCGCGCTGGAAGGCTATGAACAGACAGCGAAGCTACTGACCGAAACCTTTGGCTATCGGTTGGTCGAGCAATCGGGCAATCGTTTTCGGTTCGCGGCCCCGAGCGAAACCGGAGTCGGTAGGATTGTCGATCTGCTGTGCAGGCCCGATGGTTCCCCAGGGCGCGTAGCGGCCGGTTCTGTCCATCACATAGCATTTCGTGCCCGCGACGACGAGGAGCAGCGGAACTGGCGGCATCTACTCGTCGGGCTTGGATACAATGTCAGCCCGATTATGGATCGAACCTACTTTCACTCAATCTACTTCCGCGAGCCAGGAGGTGTGCTGTTTGAGATCGCGACTGATCCGCCAGGTTTTACGCTGGACGAGAGCTTGGAAGAATTGGGCAATAACTTGCGCGTTCCGCCGTGGCTGGAACCCACACGTGCGCAGATCGAAGAAATTCTGCCGGCCATCAAAGTTCCGGCTAAGCCATGAAGGCGGAACTCGATTTTGTTCACGAATTCGTGCCCGGTAGTTCGAAGCGGACTCTGCTTCTTTTGCACGGCACCGGCGGAAATGAGCATGATCTAATTCCACTCGGACGCGAGATCGATCCGGCTGCCGCTATTCTTAGTCCGCGCGGCAAAGTTCTCGAAAATGGTATGCCGCGTTTCTTCCGCAGACTCACCGAAGGGATTTTTGATGAGGAAGATTTGAAGAGGCGCACGCATGAGCTGGCGGACTTCGTCGCCGCGGCAGCGCAGCTTTACGAATTGGCCGCCGACAAGATTGTTGCCGTGGGTTATTCGAACGGCGCAAACATCGCCGCTAGCTTGTTGTTACTTCGACCGGAAACACTTCGCGCCGCCATTCTGTTTCGAGCAATGGTGCCGCTCGTACCCGAAAAACTCCCGGATCTTTCCTCTGCGCGTGTGTGGATCGGCGCGGGAAATCAGGATCCAATTATTCCAACGTCCGAGACTCAGCGCCTTGTCGACCTCCTTCGCAGTGTGCGGGCGGACGTTACGATTCGTTTTGTCAACGCCGGCCACGGCTTAACTAACAATGAAATTGAAATTGCGCGCGCCTGGCTGATGAATTTGAAATGATTAAAGGAAGCGAAGTTCGAAAGGCGGATTTTCCTATCGAGCCACTGCTGCTCGACCGATGGTCGCCCCGGGCCATGTCTGGCGAGGAAATCTCGCGAGAGGAATTGATGCGACTCTTTGAAGCAGCTCGATGGGCGCCGTCCTCATTCAACGCTCAACAGTGGCGAGCTCTTTACGCGCGCCGTGACACCGAGCATTGGACGACCTTTTTCGGGCTACTGGTTGAGGGGAACAAGTCTTGGGCGAAGAATGCCGCCGCCCTCGTCGTGTTTATTTCACGAAAGACATTCGATCACAATGACGAACCATCAATGACCCATTCTTACGACACTGGAGCGGCCTGGCAGAATTTCGCGCTCGAAGGTTTTCGGCAAGGCCTGGTGGTGCACGGAATGGAAGGTTTTGATTATGAACGCGCAAGAATCGAGCTGCGCATCCCCGAGCAATTTCAGATCGAAGCGATGGCGGCGGTGGGCAAGCCCGGACCAAAGGAATCACTTCCCGAAAGATTGCGAGCGCGCGAAAACCCGAATGATCGCCGCGCGGCAACGGAAAGCGTGTTTGAGGGACCGTTTCCGTCTCAAACAAAGTAAAAGAACCGCGATGTCATCCCCAAGATCGCCGCAGCGGCCGGGTTAGCTCGTCAATGCGCGATTCCGGCGAGACCCAGACGTGCGGCGTCCGACTGAAGTGCGGTGATAACGTTTGCAATCACATCTTCGAGCGGCATTCCTAATTCTTGCGCGCCGCGAACGATGTCTTCGCGATTAACCGCACGGGCGAAGGCTTTGTCCTTCATCTTCTTTTTCACCGCCGCCAGATCGACTTCGTGGATGCTTTTTGTCGGGCGGACGAGCGCGACGGCAATGACAAATCCGCTTAACACATCGACCGCGTAGAGAGTTTTTTCGAGCGGCGTCTCGCGCGTCACGCCCGAGTAATCTGCGTGAGAGAGGATCGCGCGGCAGATTTCTTCGCTCCAGCCGTTCTGGCGGAGCCAGGCCACGCCGACAACTGGATGGCCTTCGGTTGAGCTCTGTTTCTGATTCGGATACCGCTCGTAATCCATGTCGTGCAAGAGACCGACTGATTCCCAAAAATCGGCATCTTCCCCGCGCAGTTGGGCAAAATGTTTCATTGAATCCGCGACCGCGTAGCAATGTTTTCGCAAGCTCTCAGATTGGACCCATTCGTGCAAAATGGTAAGAGCGCGATCAGCGAGAGCCATACAAAAGAATCGACGGTGAATCAGAGAACGTCCAACCCGCCTACGCTGAAAGCCCCGGAGTCGGGCGTTACCATCGAGACACACTGAACAGATTACGAACGTAAGCTCGCGGCCCTCTGGCGGGAGTGCACTTTCGGACGCATCGCAATCGCACCGGGACAATCGGCTCCATAACTTCCGCCATGCGGAATTTATAAAGCGCGGCAAGAATCGGGTGGCAAAGAGTTCTCGATTAGCGACCGTCCATTCAATGGCAACGGAGCGCGACTACGTTCTCGGCACACACGACGAGGAGATTGCAAGACTCGGATTGCAACATCGCGTCTGGCGCCCAGTGGTTTTGGAGTGCTGGCGAAAGGCTGGCGTCACCGTTGGCAGCCGCGTGCTCGATGTCGGCGCCGGCCCAGGTTATGCGACTGTCGATCTTGCGGAGATTGTCGGCCCAACCGGCGAAGTGGTCGCGCTCGAGCGTTCGGGCAAGTTTGTCCGTGCGATGGAACAAGCGTTTCGCGTGCGTTCGCTCACGAATGTGAAGATTTACGAGCTAGACCTGGCGACTGACGATTTGCCCAAAGGCGATTACGACTTTTCCTGGTGCCGATGGGTGCTGTCGTTCGTATCCAATCCGGCGATTCTGATTAAGAAACTCGGCGGCGTGATGCGACATGGGAGCGTCGCTATCTTTCACGAGTATGCCCACTATGAAACGTGGCGTTTTTTTCCTCCTCTTCCAAACCAATTGCGGTTCCGGCAGCATGTGATCGAAACCTGGCGCGAGTCCGGCGGCGAACCGGATTCTGCAGCGGCCTTACCGGCGCTTCTTTTGCAGAACGGCTTCGTCATCCGCTCGGCCACGCCGCAGATATTTTGCATTCGACCAAATGATGCCATGTGGCAGTGGCCGGCTCAATTCATTGACGTGTATCTTCTGCGCTTGATTGAGATGGGCCGAATCGATGAATCGTTCGCCGAGAAAGTGCGCGCTGATTTGGCCGCGGCTGAGAAGAATCCAAACGCGCTGATGATCACGCCGCTCGTTCTGGAAATCGTTGCCGAGAAGGCTGATAGCGAGAAATAGTGGACCAGCCGGTCGCTCCGAGGGCCGCGCGATTCGTGCAAGATCGACGTGTTTGCCATCGAACTTCGGAAATCAGTACCAAAACGCGCCTTTCCGTTCTCCCCTGAGGGAATCGAAAAGGCGCGATTGAAACAAACAACGTTAGCTCTTAATCCTCGTCGAGGATGACGCGATCAACCACCACGTTGTCGCCTTCGCCCACACAGTGAGCGCGGGATATCTCACGAGCAGCCGTCAGCGTTCGACCGCGTACCTCCGGAGGATTGTTCA
>JBAQJG010000602.1:0-7786 GCA_049300145.1 Chthoniobacterales bacterium
GAGCGCATCCCTCCATTACTCGAGCGGGAATTCGATTCGCTCGTCTTCTTCACGCGGGACGAGATTGTTTCGCGCAATGATGCGGGCGCAGGTGTTCCAGCGCAGGAGCGCATCGTCATGGCCGGGCGGACGAATTACTTCCGCTTTTTCAAACCAGCTCATTGCTTCGCGAAATAGGTCGTAAGCCTGGAATCGGCAATCCGGTGTTCCCTGTCTCAACTTGGCTTTGGCGCGGCGTTCGTTGAAAATTCCAGCATAATAAGCACGTTCGTACTCGCTTGTAATTCGCGAGAGCAATTCCTTCGCTTGTGTGTCGCTCACACCGTAGCCCTTCTCGAAGCGATCGGTCAATGCGAGCAGCAGGGTAACAATCGCCTCCTGATTTTCCGGATCGGCCTTGAGTACATCGAGGCAAATGCTCTCCGCTTCAGCCGGTTCGTTGAGCAAACGATACCGCGTCGCCTTTTCCAGTGCGGCGGGAATTGCTTCTTTGTGAAGTGATTTGAGTTCGGACATCCTCGCTTCGCGTGCGTTAAGAAGTTAAAAGAGTTAAATCGTTAAAACAGTAACCACTTTTTCACTTTGTAACTTTGTAACATTTTTAACTACTTAACGTCTTCTTCACCCATCGCCAGAACCAACCCAGCGGATCATAAAACTCATCAACGACCCGCTCCTTCAACGGAATGATCGCGTTGTCCGTAATCTGGATCTCCTCGGGACAAACCTTTGTGCAACACTTCGTGATGTTGCAATACCCAATGCCTTGCGCGTTTCGCAATTCTTCGATCCGATTTTCCGTATCGAGCGGATGCATCTCCAACGCGGCGACGTGAATTAAAAAGCGCGGCCCGATGAACTGATCGTGTTTCTGATGATCGCGCAGGACGTGGCAAACATCCTGGCAAAGAAAACATTCGATGCATTTCCGGAACTCCTGTACGCGATCGATGTCCTGCTGCTGCATCCGCCACGTTCCATCAGGCGCATCCGGCGGGCGCGGCTTGAATTTCCTGATCTTTTTCTTCACCCGAAAATTCCATGAAACATCCGTGATCAAATCCTTTGTGATGGGGAAAGCTTTCATCGGTTCGATCGTTACCGGTTTGTCCAACGGCAGATCGCTCATGCGCGTCATGCACATGAGCTTGGGCATCCCGTTTACTTCCGCCGAGCACGAGCCGCACTTGCCCGCTTTACAATTCCATCGGCAGGCAAGGTCGTTCGCTTGCGTACGCTGGATGTCGTGCACCGCGTCAAGCACCACCATGCCTTCGGAGACGTCCGTCGCGTACTCGCGAAACTCGCCGCCCTTCGCGTCGCCGCGCCAGATTTTGAAAACGGTTGTTTTCAAAGTTAAAAGGTTAACAAGTTAAATCGTTACAAAGTTCGTCGAGGTCGTCGTCCAATTTGTTTTCTCCAGGTGTTTCACGGATCAATAGCGATGCACCGGATTTTCGATCCCGAAGATAGCGAATGTAACCATTAATCAGCCGCTGTACTTCTCTCGCGCGATCTTTGAGAGCCGTTACATCGTCGATTGGCAAGGACTCCTCATCCTCACAAACGTTCAAATCGTCCACGAGTTCTGCCAGAGAACCGCGTGCCTGAAGCTGAAATTTGATTTGATCGAGATAGTGGTAACGCCCATGTCCCTCGGCAATGTTGTTCGTTAACGACAGAGAGGCGCGGCGAATTTGACTACCTAATTCGTATTTTTCGAATTGTGGAAGCCTTTTACCAACGCCGTACATGTCTTTTCGAAATTGCCTGGCTTTCTTATAGACCTCCAGATCTTCAAATGTCCGAAACGCCGGTTCCTCACCTTGTTGCCTGGATAACCTTTTCACGTTTCAACCTTTCAACTTTTTAACTCCTGAACCCTTCATCGCTTCATCTCATCGATTCTCTTCAATCACCTGCTTCAAATAATCCGGCATTTCCGGAAGCGGTTCCAACCGGATCTGCATCGATCCATCGGGCGCTTTTGAAATCATTGTGTTCACTTTCGAAAAGCGCTCGTCTTTGTTCGGATAATCTTCGCGGAATTGCGCGCCGCGACTTTCTCTTCGTTCTAGCGCCGCGCGCGCAATCGCTTCGGAGACGGTCAGCAGGTTTTTGAGATCGAGTGCGGTGTGCCAGCCGGGGTTGTATTCCCGATTTCCGGTAACGCCGACTTTATCAGCGCGGGCTCGGAGATTGTCGATCTTGTCCAGCGCGCTCCGCATTTCGTTTTCGTTACGCACAATACCGACAAGGTCCTGCATGCTTTCCTGCAAATCGCGTTGCACCGTATACGGATTCTCGCTCCCGCGGTCGCGGGATTCGAATGGCTCGACCGCGGCGCGCGCCGAATTATCGATCTTTTCGGTGTCGCTTTTGCCTAACGAATTTTCTTTCGCGAATTTCGCCGCGAATTCTCCGGCGCGTTTTCCGAAAACCAAGAGATCGGAGAGCGAATTCCCGCCGAGCCGGTTCGCGCCGTTAATGCCGGCCGCGCATTCGCCGGCTGCAAACAAACCGGGTACGCGCGACATTTGCGTGTCCGGATCGACATGAATCCCGCCCATGATGTAATGCGTTGTCGGCCCGACTTCCATCGCTTGCTCGGTAATGTCGATGTCGGCCAGTTGCTTGAACTGGTGATACATGCTTGGCAGTTTCCGTTTGATGTATTCGGCTGCGTTGGGAAGCTTTTGTTTGATCCACGCGATATCGAGATAAACGCCGCCGTGCGGACTTCCCCTGCCCTCCTTGATCTCGCGCACGATGCAGCGCGAAATGTGATCCCGCGTCAGTAATTCCGGAGGACGGCGCGAGTTTTTATCACCCTGGCAATAGCGCCAACCTTCTTCTTCGTTATCGGCGGTTTGCGCTTTGTAGTTCTCCGGGATCTCATCGAACATGAAGCGGCGGCCCTCTTTATTGGTGAGAATTCCGCCTTCACCGCGCACGCCTTCGGTCACCAAGATTCCCATGACGCTCGGCGGCCAAACCATTCCGGTGGGATGAAATTGCACGAACTCCATGTCGATCAATTCCGCGCCAGCTTCGTAGGCGAGTGAATGTCCGTCGCCGGTGTATTCCCAACTGTTGCTGGTGATTTTGTAGGCGCGGCCGATTCCGCCGGTCGCGAGGACGATTGCTTTGGCACGAAAAATTTTGAATCGGCCGCGCTCGCGCTCGTAACCAAACGCGCCAACGACGCGATCGCCATCTTTCAACAACGAAAGAATCGTGTGTTCCATGTAAACGTCGATGCCTTGATGAACGCCGTGATCTTGGAGTGTGCGAATCATTTCCAGCCCGGTGCGATCGCCAACGTGCGCAAGTCGCGGGTATTTGTGGCCGCCGAAATTTCGTTGCAAAATCCGGCCATCTTTCGTCCGATCGAAAACTGCGCCCCACGCTTCCAGTTCGCGCACGCGATCGGGCGCTTCCTTCGCGTGCAGTTCGGCCATGCGCCACTGGTTTACATATTGACCGCCGCGCATCGTGTCGGCGAAATGTACTTTCCAGTTATCGCGATCATCGACGTTGGCCAGGGCGGCCGCGATTCCGCCTTCCGCCATGACCGTGTGCGCTTTGCCAAGAAGTGATTTGCAAACGAGTCCAACCGAAACTCCCGCGGCCGATCCTTCAATCGCGGCTCGCAATCCGGCGCCGCCGGCACCGATCACTAAAACATCGTGCTGAAGAGTTTCATAATCGGCCATGGCGCGGGTTGAATCGATGCAGCGTTAAAGCATCCAACTTCTAAATGCGAACTTTTATCCGCTCAACCGTTTATCACGCGCGAATTGCCCGCGATGAACGAAGCTTTCGTATGAATGCAATGGAAGCCGACAATCGAGGACTGCTCATCACCTGTCCGAAATGCGGACAGCGCAACCGTCTGAAGTATGAAGCGTTGCAGCGAACCTTTCACTGCGGCAAGTGCCAGACCGAACTGCATGCTCCAGGCGCCCCGGTGGACGTGAAAAGCGACCTCGTATTCGACGCGCTTGTAAGCCACTCAGCCTTGCCCGTCTTAGTTGATTTCTGGGCGCCATGGTGCGGCCCCTGCAAGATGGTTGCGCCGGAAGTGCGTAAAGTGGCAAACGAAACCGCGGGTCACTTGCTCGTCGCAAAAGTGAACACCGAAGAAGTGCCGAGCCTCGCACGGCGGTTTCGCGTCACTGCTATTCCGACAATGGCGTGGTTCAAGAATGGAATCGAGGTGGCGCGGCAAGCCGGGGCGATGCCAGCACCTGCGATTCGAAAGTTTATCGAGCACGATGTCGCGGCGAGCTAATGGGAAAATGAAAACGGCGGCAGTTAAAGCACGGCACGGCAATAAAATTCGCCTCCAAAATCGATCCGGACGCGCGCTTTTTTTATAGGATTTTCCAATCCGTCCAGATGCCCATGGAGCAAAGGCGCACGTAGAGATCGGAAAAGCCGACCCAGAACAAACTGAGCCACGCCCACATCATGTGGCGCCGATTGAAACAGTTCACACAGGCATAGGCACGATAACAGGTGGGAGATTTGGAGAATTGATCGAGAAATCCGCCGGCCAAGTGGCGCAGCGAATGACAGCCAAAGGTGTAGCCGCTGAGCAAAACCACATTGATCGCTAGAACAAGCGTTCCGACGCCGATACCAAAAGAACTGCGGCCGCTGATTGGATCGACAAAGAACAATGCTTTCACTACGTCGATGGTGAGGATGATGATGAAAACGAGCGCGAGATAAAGAAAGTAGCGGTGCACGTTTTGCATGATGAGTGGGAAAGAATGCTCGCCGAGATAAGTTTTGCGCGGCTCGCCGACCGTGCACGCAGGTGGGTCCGCCCAGAAGGCTTTGTAGTAGGCCCCTCTATAATAATAGCAGGTGAGTCTGAATCCGCCCGGCGCCCACAGAATCAGAAGCGCCGGTGAAAACAAAAGCCAACTCGGCCACCAATTTGGTTTCGGCCCGAACCAATTGTGGGGCGAGTTACCAAAAATTTCCGGCGAATAAAAGGGCGAGATGTAATTGCCGAAATAGTAATGTGTTCCCTGGAATGCCGCCCAGGTGGAATAAACGATGAAGGTCGACAATCCGAGGAAGACGAGCAGCGGTTGAACCCACCAAACATCGGCGCGCATCGTTTGCCCAAACGAACGTCGCGGGATCGTCGCTTCGACCGTGTTCATTTGCCGTCGGCTCCCTCAACGGGAAATTTCGCCTTCTTCCACGCTTCCCAACTACCCGGCACATTCCAGAGTTCGTCGAACCCTTCCTCCTTCAAAATGCTCGCAGCGATGCTGGCGCGATAACCACTTCCGCAGTACACCGCAGTTGGTTTTGTGCGATCAAGTTCACCCACGCGCTTTCTCAGCTCTGGCAAAAAAATGTGACGCGCGCCGGGAACGTGTCCCTTTTTCCATTCCCCCGGCGAGCGTACATCGAGGATCTGCAAGGTCGCTCCTTGCTTGTTCAGTTCGTGGATAGTCATTTGACCGATCTCCTCGTGCGGAAATCCTGCGGCGTCCCAAGCTTTCATTCCGCCGACCAGATAACCGGCGAACTTCGTGTAGCCCGTGCGAATAAACAGCCGCACGATGTCCTCGAGATCGCCATCGCTTTCGAGCACGAGAAGGATCGGCTCATTAGAAGCGAGCATCCAACCTGCCCAGATCGAAAGGACTGGCGACCCTCCGATGTTCAAGGCGCCGGGGATGTGACCGCCGCCGAACGCTAGCATTGTTCGTGTGTCAACGAGCGCGCCGGCCTTTTTCCCGATCGCTTCCTTAAACGCTTTGGGGGGAAGACCGGGAACGCGCGGCAAATTTCCAAGAATCTCCGGTCCTTTCGCATTCACTTGCTTCATCACCGGATAGTAGTGCGGCACCGGCGGCGCCGTCTTAATTGCGTAATCGGTAAAGGCCTTCACATCGTCGAACTGAAGAAACTTATTGAATTTTTTCTCGTAACCGATCGTGCTGCTCAAGCGCGCGCCAATGTCGGCGCCACAGGGCGAGCCCGCGCCGTGATTGGGGTAGATCATCACGTGATCGGGGAGCTTGAGATAAAAATCGCGCAGCGTTCGGAATTGTTGCTCCGCCAGCTGCTTTGTGTGCTTCTCGCCTAACAAGTCAGGCCGGCCCGCGGAAGAAACGAAAAGCGAGTCGCCTGTGAGAATGCCCCATGGTGTATCCGGATGATCGGCTTCGGCAAGCAAGTAAGACAAATGTTCCGGTGTGTGGCCGGGTGTGTGTCGCGCTGTCACAAGCACTTCGCCAAACGTGAAACGGTCGCCGTCTTTTACTTTCTCGTGCTCGAATCCGTACTCGGCGCCGCCTTCGTGGCTGACAAAAATTTTGGCTGACTCAAGCCGCGCGCACAATTCGCGCGAACCGCTCACCAGATCGGCGTGAATGTGCGTTTCAAAAATATGCGTGATGGCAAGGCCCGCCTCACGCACCATGTCGATGTACACCTCCACGTCTGGCCGAGGATCGAAGATCGCCCCGACGCCTTCATCATCGTCGCCTAACAAATAAGAAAGCTCGGCGATGCCTTCGGTCTGAACGGTTTTAAAGACAAGCGACATCGCGAAGAGTTAACGCGAAGCCACGCCGAAGTTCAACAAGATCGAATCGAATTCCAGGGGTAGCGCACGCGTCTCGCGTGTCTGGTTTCGGCGTCTCGCCGAAACGAACTTCCTCTCGACTTCGCCGGCTATCAAACAATCGGAGACATTAGAAAAGTTCGCGATCGCGAGGACGCGCTCGCCAGACACGCGGGACGCGTGCGCTACCCGGAATCAACGAACCTCCACCGTAATTGGCAGGAGATGGTTAATCATGTAGGTGCCGCGGTCGGGATCGCGTTGTATCGGTTGCGTTCGGCCTTGCGAATCGGTCGCGCGCGCAATGAGCTTTTGCTTTCCCGGCCTCGAAGGCGTCTTCCAATCGAATTCCCATAGCCGCCACGCATTCCGTTTGGCCGCGTCGATTAACTTTGCTTCCTTCCAGGTCGATCCTCCATCGGTGCTGATTTCGACTTTTGTAATTTCGTTATCGCTCGTCCAAGCGGCGCCGTGAATGCGCACTTTGGAATTGGCCGAAATAATTTCTCCCTCTGCGGGGCGCGCAATCTCTGCTTTGATTGCAATCTCCGAAAGCGGAACGAGGTCGACGATCTCCCCTCGCCTTTTCCAATAGGCGTAATCCAGCGTCTGGTAGTAGCCGTTGAACGGTTTGTTCGTTACGATGATCCGTTTCAACCATTTGATCGAAGCCATCGCGTACCAACCCGGAACAATCGCCCGCAACGGAAATCCATGCTGCGCCGGAAGATCGACCTCATTCATTTTGTAAGCGAGCAGCACATCCTCCCGCGCCTTCGTCAGCGGAATGCTTCGCGCAAATCTTAATTCCCCGGACGGACCCTTCGGGTCTTCGAGCTTGCCGCCATCTGCGCCTTCTAGAATGACTTCGCCCGCGCCTGAATTAACTCCGGCGCGATCGAGCAAGATCGACAATGGAACGCCGGTCCACTCCGCGTTTCCGACAGCACCCAGTCCCCACTGCGCACCTTTCACTTTCGGCTCCAGAAAATTCCGATTATTCCCCGCGCACTCCAGCGTCACCGGAATCTTTCGCGATTCCAGTTTGAGCAGCTCCTCGTAATTTATTTCGAACGATTTCTTCACTTCGCCTTCTACTCGCAGCCGCCATTTGTTTTTGTCGATCTTCGGAATCGGGAAATGCGTGCGAACGTAAAACGCCTCCGTCGGCGTGATGAAGCCATCGAG
>JBAQJG010000603.1:0-12314 GCA_049300145.1 Chthoniobacterales bacterium
CTTTCGACCCGACAACACAATTCCTGGCAATCAGGATTTCACGCTTTAGGGGCGCGGGGCCTCAAGGCCGCCGGAAGCGCTGTGGCCATTCGCTGGAGTGACTGGTTGGGTGCTCTTCGCTTCGGAGTTCAGATAGACTTCAAGTTCAGGCTTCTCTGATGCTTTGACGGTATCGTTTATCATCTCCAAGGCAACGAAGCCGCCTCGCGAAGTAATGAACTCTCTTTCATGGTCTTTAAGTGATCTGCCAAGTTTTTTTTCGGCATCTGCGATTATTGCTCTGTGCCAGTTTTTAACAATTGTTTCGGAATTCATCGCATCGTCGAGTCTGACTCGTTATTTACTGATTACTGACGACTATTTGCGGTGCAGTTTTGCTCAGTTCAAGCTGCGCGCTCACCTTCTGGATTTGCCTTGCTTGTTCTTTGAGGCTGGCCGTAAGGGACGCGATGGCCGCGTCCTGCTTTTCAACAGTAGATTTTAGTTGGGCGAGGGCCTTAATCTCCTTCTGCTGTTCCTGCACCGTGCGGTGCTCTTTGAGAAACTCGTTGAGCAACATCGCGTTCACCGCTTCGTAGCGCACGGTAAAGACTTTCCCTTTGGCATCGCGCACCACCAGATCGGGATTCACCTTTTCCACGTCTTCAGCCACAAGGCCAAATTGAGGCGCGCCTTTCGGGTCGATGTTCTTTTTGTAGTGGAAGGTAACAGGCCGCAGCGAAAGGAGCGCTTCGCTCGCCTTGCCCATCGGTTTGATCCCATCTTTGAACCGCTCGGAAGAGCTTAAGAGGCCGAGCTGACCACTAGTAGTATCGATATAGACGGCCGAGCCTGTGACCGTTGCGTTCGCGATGCCAGCGATAAAAGTGGCGTTCTGATAGCTGTCCCCGATGCGGATGGTTCTGCCATCGCCAGCGATACCATTGTTGCCGATATCGATATTGAAACCGCCCGTGGTGATATTACTGCCGGCTAGATAGCCCAATGCGATGTTGTTGTTGGCGGTGGTGTTGTAATAGAACGCATTATGACCGTTGGCCGTGTTATAGAAGCCGGTGGTGTTGCTAAAGAGCGCGTCAACGCCGTTGGCCGTGTTCTCGATGCCGACGATGTTGCTAAAGAGCGCTTGATAACCGTTGGCCGTGTTGTTGTAGCCGTAGGTGTTGCTAAAGAGCGCTTGATAACCATTGGCCGTGTTATAGGATTGGGTGTTGCTAAAGAGCGCTTGATAACCGTTGGCCGTGTTAAGGCTGCCGGTGGTGTTGTGAAAGAGGGCTTGGAAACCGTTGGCCGTGTTTTCGAAGCCGGTGGTGTTGTTATTGAGCGCGCTAACACCGTCGGCCGTGTTGGAGCTGCCGCTGGTGTTGTTCAAGAGCGCTCCATAACCGTTGGCCGTGTTGTAGTTGCCGATGGTGTTGAAAAAGAGCGCTCCATAACCGTTGGCCGTATTGTTGAAGCCGGTGGTGTTGCTATAGAGCGCGTCAGAACCGTTGGCCGTGTTGTAGAAGCCGGTGGTGTTGCTTAAGAGGGCGTAAAAACCGTTGGCCGTGTTGCCGAAGCCAGTGGTGTTGCGAAAGAGCGCTTTAAAACCGTTGGCCGTGTTGGCGAAGCCGGTGGTGTTGTGAAAGAGGGCTTGGGAGCCGTTCGCCGTGTTATTGGCGCCGGTGGTGTTGCTATGGAGCGCCAAATCACCGTTGGCGGTGTTGAAGTTGCCGATGGTGTTGCTAAAGAGCGCCTTAACACCATTGGCCGTGTTGCCGCCGCCGTTTGTGTTGCTATAGAGCGCGTCATAACCGTTGGCCGTATTGGAGCTGCCGGTTGTGTTGCGCAAGAGCGCGTCATAACCGTTGGCCGTGTTAAAGCTGCCGGTGGTGAGGCTGAAGAGCGCATTTTGGCCCTCGGCCGTGTTCGCGCCGGCATAGCCTCCGTCCGGTGCCTGGGTAACCCCAAAAGCTTTCGGGGCTGGCCAAAGCGCAAGGCAGCAGAGCGCGATGAGAAGGAGACCGCACCGCAAAGGCGAGCGGCTGATTAAATTTGGGGTGGGTAGATCTGCAGTGCTGAGTGGAGTCGGACGATTCATAGGGAGCTTCTTTCTTCTCCCGGTGGGGTTAATCGTGGGACTATTCAACCTGGACAGGACGGGGAGCTTCCGGGAGCAGACGCCCCGTGCTCGATTCAGGTTCTATATTTTGACGGCGACGATTCCGCCAACATCCCGACAATCTGTCAAGATTAAATCACGCGCGACGGGCTCTGACGACGATCTCAGCAACACCCGCACGCCACAAAAACCGCTCAGCGTCCGCGCGGTTACAGGATTTTACTCAATCATTGTCGACGATTTGCGGGGCGAACTTGCTCAGTTCAAGCTGGGCGCTGACTTTCCGCAGATCCCCCAGCCGCTATTGGAGCGCATAAACTTCCACCAGGGCATTGCCGGTCGAGCTGTTCTCGCCGCGCACGATGGCGGTGTAGTTGCCGGGGCTCAAGCTTGCGAAAATGGCCGATTCGCGATCGTCCGTCGGCGCCAACCCGGTAGCGGCGATGATCTGCTCTTGATTGGTTTTCCAATCGTCGTTGGAAGCGATTAACGCGCCGTTGCCGTTGTGCAATTCAAGCGTGGGATTCTGCAGAGCATTGGGGACATGGTGTTGAGTGAGCTCCGGTCCGATGGCGCGAATAAGCACAGTGGCAGTGGCGCTTCCGCTTTGAGTGAGGATGAATCCGCCGATCATGACGTTGTCGCCAGTCTGTACAAAGCCGCGGGTGGAAATTTCCGCGAGCCGCGCTCCGTTCTGCGGATCGAGATCGTACGCCTCGACCAGCGCGATTCCGGTGGTGTTGTTCTTTCCGCGCACGATGGCGGTGTAACTGCCCGGCTGAAGCGTAGCGATGATAGCCGATTCCCGGTTATCGCTTGGAGCTAAGTGCGTCGCCTGAATCGCGGCCACTTGATCGGAGGTGATGACACCGCCTATTTCAGTGGTGCGCCAGTTGTCATTCTGACCGATGAGTGCACCGGTGTGGTCATGAAGTTCCAAAGTGGGATCTTGCAACGCGCCGGCCACCCCGTGTTGTGTCAGCGAGGGCCCGATGGCTCGGATGATCACCCTCTTGCCTAGGTTTCCTTGAATGATGATGCCGCCGATAAGCACCTGGTCACCCGTTTGCACCAGCCCGCGCGTGGAAATGTTACCTAGACTCAACGGCGGACCGAGCGCCGGCTCAAAAGCGAGATATTGAGGATTAAATAACCCGGCGGCGAAAGTGGTCCTCGCTCCTGTCGAACTGATTTTGATAATCGTGCCTGCCGCATTTTGAGTGACAAAAGCATTTCCAGCTTCATCCATGATAACACCCGGATTCTGAAAAAAGCCGCCCGCGAATGTCGTTTTAACGCCGGCGGGAGTGTACGAAAACACGTTGCCGCTTCCAGAATCGCACTCGAGCAAGTTACCAAAAGGGCTGACGAAAAGGCCGTTCGGAAACGACAATCCGCTCGCGAAGGCACTTCTTGCACCGCCCGGCGCGATCTTGTCGATACGGCCTCCGGTGAAATTGCTGATGAATAAGTTCCCCGATGGGTCGAATGCCAAACCCGCGGGAGTGCTGAACCCGCTCGCGAATGTCGTCTTCGCTCCGGCGGGCGTGAATCTAAAAACGCTGCCACTACCTTCATCTGCTTCGTAGAGATTACCATTCGCATCAAAGGCGACGCCAAATGGCATATTCAGACCGCTGGCGAAAGTACTCTTGACCCCGGCTGGGGTTATTTTAATTATCAGTCCGTGCAAATTGTCGCTGACAAAAAGGTTGCCCTTGGGATCGAACGCGACTCCGGCGGGATTACCCAACCCGTTGGCGAAAGTGCTCTTGATCCCGGCCGGCGTAAATTTGAAGACCGAGCCGCTGCCAAAGTCCGCCTCGTAGAGATCGCCAGCAGCGGCGCGAGCTTTGGGGGGAGCCAGAACCACCAACAGGGTAGCAGCGGTTAAGAACAGATAAGAGAGAGTCATCTTTTTCACGAGAACAACTTCATATGGCTCGCACTATTGGTAAAATCAATTTACCATATAGTTGTTGTCCACGTTTCTACGCGAGATTAAGAGCCAAGAACTTCTCTTCGGACCGGAGATTCAGATCTATCTGGACTCACTTTACAAGAAGGGAGTTGAGCTTTGGACTGTAACGACCATAGTTGACGCACCGGCACCGCCGCTGCCGAGCGAGTAAAGGCCGTCGAAAAGGTGGAGGCGATAAATCTGTGGTTTGGAGAGCAGCTGCAAGCTACTAAGACCATCTTCGAACCATACCTGCGAATCAGCCGGAAGTAAGACTCTATGCGTGCTGCCAATAAGCGAAGTGCGAAAAACGATCTCCCGGGATGCCCCAGGTCTCCTCTTCTCAACCCGGCCTTGGTGGAATGGTGCCGCAGCGTAGGGACGCGCGCCAACACTAGGTTAGAAGGTGCTTTAACGTCCTAGGACTCGACCGTTAGGGGAATTGGAATTGGGGGTCAGTGTGCAAATCTTGACACATTCTCTTTCTCACTCTGCGGCTTGAATTGCGCGATTGACGAAATCAGCGAATCGAGACGGCATTCGCCGGCTCCTTCGCTTGGCCACAGCGCTCGCAACAGTTGACTCACATTAGCGGCACTGCGCATTTGCAATTTCTCGGCCAGAGTGACAGTGGTCCGGCTCCACAAAAGCTCGGCCAGGCTGACTTTTCTCGCAGCACTCCCCCGCACCATATGTCAAGATTTGCACACTGACCCCTATTCTATTCGCCCCACCTGTGTAGTGAATTGATGGATCAGTTTCACTGGCAAGGATGTAAACATAGAAAAAGCCCGTCATAAGTCTGGCCCTGCCAAGCCGTAGTCTTGGAGCGCACTCGCCGCAAAGCACAATTAAAGCGGCCCGCCTACGTTGTACTCCGGCGTGGCAGCCTTCGCTCTACGCTGCGCTCCAAGCGAAGAAGTACTTTATAAACTCGGCCTGCCAAGCCGTAGCCTTGGAGCGCACTCGACCCAAAGCACAATCAAAGCGGCCCGCCTACGTTGTGCTCCGGCGCGGCAGCCTTCGCTCTACGCTGCGCTCCAAGCGAAGGCTGGAGCCGACGACGGGATTCGAACCCGTGACCTGCGGTTTACGAAACCGCTGCTCTACCAGCTGAGCTACGTCGGCGCGGAGCGGGGCAAAGATTACATCCGCCCATTGCGTGAGCAAGCGAAGATCCAAGTTGACGAATGCGGCGCTTCACAGAGCGCCGCTACAGTTTTAGGCGCTCGCCGCGGCGAGCCAGACGATCGCGACGTTTCGGGTTTTCGTTAAACAAGCGTGACATTCACCCGGCCGTTCTGGTAGCTTGCGCGCAAGTGCAGGGCCGTATGAAAGAAACATCACTCATCACAGCGATCATCTGCGGAATGATGGTGTCCGGAACTGCTTTTTCACAGCACACCCAATCAATATCGTTTACCCCGAGCGGGACGGTATTCAATCAGAACGATACATTCACTGTCGATACGACTCTCACCAACTCCGGCTATAGTTCGTGGGCCTTCGCCTATTGGCTGGAAACGGCTGCCGCGTCGCGGACCTTTTTCCACATCACGGCGGAAACCTTTTTAACTTTCATCTATCCGAACCAGCCGGGGTGGCCAAATGAGTTCAGTTTCCCCATGACGAACGGCGTGGATAACGGCTACTATGCTACCAGCAATGATTTGGGTGGGTCGTGGGCTGATTTGGATGCGACGGCGCAGCCGCTGGCGGCGATACCGCCAGGCACCTATCAGGTCTCGCACATTACCTTTTCGATTACCGGCGCCACACCTGGGGTTTACACGTTCTACTCGACGAGCACCGATCCGCGTCCCTCGATAGTTGTCGATGGCGATTTTAACTCTAACGCCATCCCGCGGGCCTCATTCACGATCACGGTCGTGCCCGAGCCGAGCACGTTTGCGCTGCTGGCGCTGACGGGAGCTGGGGCGGGCTTGCTCGCGTATCGCCGCTGGTGCGCGACACGTTGAGCAAAAGCGCTCGGAAGAATGCGACGCTCTTAGAGCGCCGCTACAGGTTTAGGAGATCCGGCGTCAGCGACGCCAGCTACAGGGGCAAGACGAATGTTTCGCCGATTTCACGCAGCGCGATGCGCTCTGGCGTGTCGCGCAACGCGCCTTCGAAGCGTTCAATCGGCTCGCGGAACGGTTCGAAGCTGAGCCGGAAAGTTTGATGATGAACCGGCACGATGAATTGCGCGCCGGCGTCGTTGGCCATCTGGATGGCTTGCTCGGGATTGCAGTGGCTGCGAATCCAGGGGTTGTAACAACCGATCGACATGATCGCGAGATCGATCGAGCCGTAACTTCGGAGTTGTTGAAAGTCATCGGTCATGGCGGTGTCGCCGCCGAAAATGATTCGCCGGCCATTTCTCTCCAATAGGTAGCCGTTGTAGCCGCGGTAATCATCGTGCTGCATCCGCGCGCCCCAGTGTTTCATCCGGAACGCGATGATGTTGATCGCGCCAGTGGAAGCCGTGATCGACTTTTGTTCGCCCCAGCGAAGCTCCGTCACATCGCGAAATTTTGTCCAGCGAAGCAGATCACTCGTGTTCGGCGCGGTGATGACTTTCGTTGAAGCGTTAAAGTCCGCCTCCGGTCGCCGCTCGCCGCGGCGAGCAGGCTTTGACCGACAGCGCGACAAACGGTGGAGCGTTCGCGTATCGAAGTGATCGAAATGCGCGTGCGACAAAAGGATGAGGTCGATCTCAGGCAGTTCGTAGAATTCGAGCGCAGGCGCCGTTAATCGTTTCGGCCCGATCGTGAATCCGGGCAGTCGAATACCGATTCGTGGAAAAAGAACGGGATCGGTAAGAATTTTGATGCCGAAAAAATTGATGAACACGGTGGCGTGACCGAGCCAGGCCGCGGTCACCCGCGCGTCATCCCACTTCGCCGGATTTGGCTTGGCAAAAGCAGGAGCGACCGGCCGCCGGCTCTCACGTATTCCTTGGCGCCATAGATAAGCTACCCAGCGGCGCACGCGCGAGCTTCGGTAGCTCGGCTGAACAGACTTCTCTTCCATTATCAGGAACAATATTTATCCACTAAACACACGAAAGGACGCTAAAAATTCAGAGAACAATCGCTCTTAACCCAAACTCTTTCGTGTATTTGGTGTGTTTCGTGGGCTAAAGGCCTTGGTTCCATCGGCACAAGAGTTTTTGCCCACTAAACACCCGCCTTCGCACGGCTTCGGCGCGGTAGGCGTGAAAAGACGCTAAAATTCAGAGAACAATTGCTGTTAACCCAAACCTCTTTCGTGTATTTGGCGTGTTTCGTGGGTTAAAAGCTTGGTTCTCTTCGTTATCTTCTGTGCGGATTTTTCTTCGATTCAACAGGCAGGATGCGTGTTGGCCGCAAAAGCCTGGAAGGCTGTGTTCTTGTCAGAGTGAATCGCCTGAAAGAAATTCTGCGCTGGAATCCGACCGACAAGCGCGAAAGGGGTAAGATGCCGCATTACAGATATCCAAGCGAAGAACTCTTATACGTTGAACAAGATGTGACGTCTCGCGTCCAATTGCCCCAGCCGGGGCGAATACGAGCGGACTCCATTTTAAAGGCGGCCTTTCAGCAAGACTGATCAAACATAACTTGCGACGCATCTATGCTTACGAGACTTAGTCTGTTATGCGCACTGCCGTCAGCGTTCTCTTGAGCCTTACGTCCTCGATCTTGCCCGTTGCTGCGGCGGATTCAGTCCTGCCCCACAACGAGGTGGTCTACCAGGGCTGGCTCAAGATGTATAATCTGAAGTTCGATGATGCCCACCGGATTTTCGTTCAATGGGAGCAGAACCATCCCTCCGACCCGCTCGGGCCTGCGTCCAATGCTGCCGCATATCTGTTCTCTGAGTTAGCGCGTTTGGGAGCGCTCGAATCGGAGCTGTTTGTCGATGATGCACGATTCAAAAATCGGGAGAAGTTGCTGCCCGATCCTGAGGCAAAGTTACGCTTTACCCAGCAGATCAGCGAGGCGGATCGTCTCGCTGATTCCGCCCTCCAGAAATCAAGCCGCGATGCAAACGCGCTGTTCGTGAAATCGGTCACCTACGGATTGCGCGCGGATTACGCCGGGTTGATAGACAAACGGAGCCTGACCGCGCTGCTCTATATAAATCAAGGCCGTCCTTACGCCGATAAGCTTTTGTCGGTGGATCCGACTGCCTTCGACTCCCACCTTGGCCCCGGGATTGAGAATTATCTATTGAGCCTGAAGCCCGCGCCGCTGCGCTTTCTGCTCAGACTTACGGGGTCGGAAGTGGATCGTGAAAAGGGAATCCAACAGCTTCAAATGACCGCCCTCCATGGCTACTACTTTGAACCTTTCGCCAAGCTGTTGCTGGGCGTGGCGGCGTTGCGGAATAAGAATCGAGAGCAGGCGCGCGCAATTTTGACAGGGCTACGGGATCGTTTCCCAGACAACGAACTGTTTTCGTTTGAGATGGACCGGCTCACTTCGGGAGCCCAATAACTTCAATCCTGATAGCGTTTCGCGAGAAATCATCGGCATTGCGAACGGAATGATTCACGCGACCTGCGTTCAATTTCTGCTGGCGCGCGACACTTACACTGGCCTGGAGCGAGCGTGAAACTGTCCCGAAAATGGAACGGTGCATTCCCACTCGCGGAACATCGGCGTCGGATCATTCCAGTACGTTGTATTCGCACTTTATTCGCGATGAATCGTTTACATCGACAATGCAGTTCGTGGCACGCCGGTTGCGTAAGGAAATTGCGTCAACCAAAAAAACTCTTATGAACAACGAATTCGAATCCACCTATGCACTTCTGGTTCGCTCGGAAGAAAAAGGCCGCGGCGTTCTGGAAATTGTGCTCTACGCAATCTTCATTCTTAGCGTCATAGCCGGGATCTGCCAGTTTGCGCTAACTCCGGTCAAGATTTCTGCGCCGGGTCTTGAGCCTTGCGTTGCTTGCCACATGCAAAGCGCTCCAGCGGCCGGGCAGAGTTAATCGAGACGAAATTTTAGTTCCTTCGGCCGTGGCCGACGATTAAAGATTTCCATGCACGATTTGCGGTACGCGATTCGCCAGCTGGCTAAAAATCCCGGCTTAACGCTGATCGCGCTCCTGGCGCTTGCCCTCGGAATCGGCGCGAACACGGCGATTTTCAGTGTAGTGAACGCAGTGCTGCTCCGGCCGTTGGCATATCCTGATCCGGATAAATTGATCGTGCTGCGGGAGCGCTCGAACAACTTTGAAAGGGGCGCGGTCGGCTACATGAACTGGCTCGACTGGCATGCCGCGCAGCGCAGCTTCACCGACGTCGCACTCGTTAGGCGAGAAGGATTCAACTTCTCGGTGGGCGCGGGAACTGGCGCGCCCGAACGCGTCCGGGGACTTCGCGTCAGCTCGGGTTTTCTTTCAGTGATGGGATTAACACCGCGGATCGGTCGTAACCTGACTTCTGCGGAGGACGTCTCAGGCGCCGCGAACGTTGCTTTGATCAGCGAGAATTTGTGGCGTCAGCACTTCGGCGGTTCACCGTCGGTGCTTGGCAAGAGTGCGATGATTGACGGATTGCTTCGTGAGATTGTCGGCGTCTTTCCCAGAGAGCTGCAGTTCGGTCGTAATCCCGATGTCATCCTGCCGTTGGGCGAGCTGGTGAAAGAGCCCTATATGCAGAGCCGTGACAATCACCAGGGCTTCTGGGGGATGGGCCGCCTCCAGCCTGGCGTGAGTCTGACTCAGGCGAATAGTGATCTCAACGCAATCGCCCTCGATCTGGAGAAGAAATATCCGGACACCAATACTGGCCGGCGCGTCACCATGCGCCCGTTGTTTGAGACGACGGTGGGTGATTACCGTGCCAGCTTGAACTTACTGCTCGCTGCCGTTGGCTGCGTGTTACTGATCGCGTGCGCGAACGTTGCCAACCTACAGCTTGCTCGCGCCCTCGCTCGTGAAAAAGAAATGGCAGTGCGAGCTGCGCTTGGAGCAAGCCGCTGGGCTCTTGCGCGGCAACTGCTCGTCGAAAGTACCCTGGTCGCAATCATAGGTGCAGCCGCCGGTGTCCTACTGACACTCTGGAGCATGGATGCAATTCTGGCGCTCACGCCGCCGACCGTGCCGCGATTTCATGAAACGAAGATCGACATCAGCGTGCTGGCTTTCACCGCGGTCGCGGCTTTATCGGCGGGGATTCTCGTCGGCATCTGGCCGGCATGGCGAATTTCCCACACCGCCTCAATTTCGCTCGCCTTGCACGAAGTGGGCGGGCGCGGCTCAAGTGACGGTGTCGGCAGACAACGAATGCGTTCAGGACTGGTGATCACGCAGGTCGCGCTCGCAATCATCTTGCTCGCCGGCGCGGGCTTGACTTTGAAAAGTTTCTGGCACGCACAGAACGCACCGCTCGGTTTCAATCCGCACGGCGTCGTGAACTTTGAGATTTCTTTGCCGGAGGCGAAATATCGCAAAGACGAACAGAAGGACGCGTTTTGGACGCAGCTACTCGAGCGCGTGAAGCGCATTCGCGGGGTCGAGTTCGCTGCCATCAGCGCGAACAGTCCCTTCGACGACACCGAATGGGACAGTTACTTCCACCTTACCGGCACGCCGCCTATTCCGCCCGGTCAGCAGCCGTCAGCGGAAGTGAGCCCGGTCTCGCCCGATTATTTTCGTGTCATGGGAATGCCGATCATGCGCGGCCGCTGTTTCGGACCGGAGGATCTTCCCGGAGAAAAAGGCCATCCGCGCTCGATCATCGTCGATGAATCATTCGCGCGAAAATACTTTCCTGGAAAAGATCCGATCGGCCAACATATCGACGACAATGAGACGCTCGATAAAACTGCGCCGCCGATGACGATTGTTGGCGTCGTCCCGCGCACACGGAACGAGGCGCCGGGTGAAGATAATTCCGAAAAGTTGCAGATGGTGCAGGAATATATTTGCGCGTCGCAGGACGCGCAGAGCTCGAACAATCTGCACATTCGCACCAATCTGCGCGACATCGGACCGCTCGTTGCGGCAGTGAAACGCGAAGTCCAGGCGCTCGATCCGGATCAACCGATCGGTCAGATTTCGACAATGGATGCAAGCGTCGCTTCAAGTCTGGCCACGCGGCGACTGACCATGGTGTTATTGGCGGCATTTGCCGTTCTCGCGCTCGTGCTGGCGAGCGTCGGCCTCTATGGCGTGATGGCGCTTACGGTAACGCAGCGCACACGCGAGCTCGGCATCCGAATGGCGCTCGGCGCCGCGCGCGCGAGCATTTTTCGACTGGTGCTTGGCCACGGGATTTCGCTTATGGGAGTCGGCATCGTCCTCGGTCTTGTCGGCGCAGTGGCAGTCGGCCGCGCGTTGATGTCGTTGCTCTACAACGTGGGCGCGCTCGACGCCGGGGCTGTCGGCACTGCCGTACTGACGCTCTTAGCCGTCGCGCTAATTGCCTGTTGTGTTCCAGCGCGGCGAGCTACGCGGGTCGATCCAATCGTGGCGTTACGCAGCGAATAAATCGACATCATGACAAATTGTTTCCGTTTCGCGCTGCGGCAACTGATCAAAAATCCCGCGTTCACGGTGACCGCGCTCGCCACAGTCGCGATCTGTCTCGGAGCGAACCTCGCGATTTTTGCGGTGATCAATTCGATTTTGCTTCGTCCGCTTCCCTTCCCGCAATCCGATCGGCTAGTCACGATCTTCAACACGTATCCGAAGGCAGGCGTCGAGAACGACGGCTCGTCGCTGACCAATTACTACGAGCGGCGCGGCAACATCCCGGCCATCTCGAGCCTTTCCATTTTTCGCGACTTCAGCGAAGTCGTTGGCGAAACCGGTGCGGCCGAGCAGACAGAAATCATGCGCGTCTCGCCGGATTTTTTTGCGACCCTCGGCGTCAACCTTGCGATGGGTCGAACCTTCACCGAAGACGAAGATGAAATCGCGAAAGGCAAAGGCGCCGGAGTGGCTATCGTGACCGACGCCTACTGGCGGCAGCGTCTTAATTCCGATCCAAACGTCCTCGGCCGGGACATCCGCGTGAACACCATGCCGAGAAAGATCGTCGGCGTGTTGCCTCCTGATTTTCGATTCCTTTCCTCGGAGGCGCGTCTCTTTCTGCCGATAAGATCCAGGTTGGAGGAACGCACGCCGCAGCAGCGCCATTACAGCGGCGGCACGCACATGATCGCGCGATTGAAACCGGGCGCGACGATGGCCGAAGCGCAATCACAAATCGACGCGCACAACGCCGCCGTCGAAGAAGACAATCCGGAAGCGAA
>JBAQJG010000604.1:0-3739 GCA_049300145.1 Chthoniobacterales bacterium
ACCTTGAACTGGGCGTCATATTTGTTTTCGAGCGCGGCGAGCTTGTCGGCGAGTTCCGCGCTGGAGAGGAGCATCTCGCGCAAACGGACAAATGTGCGCATGATGGCGATGTTGACTTGCACGGCACGCGAACTCCGCAGGACGCTGGAGAGCATCGCGACGCCCTGCTCGGTGAAGGCGTAGGGAAGGTAACGGCGGCCACCCCGACCGCGCTTTGAGGTTTCAAAATGAAACCTCAAGCCAGCGTTAAGACATTGAATGGAGCGCGCTGGGTAGCCGCGACATAGATCACATAACCCGAGGGGCGAGGGTGAGAGAGCGGGAAGCGATCGAATCAATCCGCGCTGCCGACAGCCGAATTCGTGATTCGTGACTCGTGATTAGTGAGAAAACGGAGGCTCGCTTTCGGCAGTCGCATCTGATCTTGTTGGGCTCGGCCGTTCGCGCGCACACTTATGCGAATCCAAGCGTGGAATCTTGTCTTTCTGATCGGCGTGATTGTCTACGTGTCCATCCGTGGCGTCTTTGGCGGACGCACCAAACGCAATCAGAAAGTGCTCAGTCGCGTGGATGCGCGCGATCGCACGCTATTGGCCCTGGTCATTGTCGGGAACATCATTCTGCCGGCGCTTTATCTGTTCTCACCCTGGCTCAGGTTTGCTGATTATCGTTTGCCTGCATTCATCCCATGGTGCGGCGCAGTGGTGATGGTGATCGCGCTCTGGCTGTTTTGGCGCGCTCATGCCGATCTTGGCCTCAACTGGTCGATCACTCTAGAAATGCGCAAAGGTCATGAACTGATCGTGCACGGTGTTTATCGACGTATCCGCCATCCGATGTATGCCGCGATTTTCCTGTTTGCCGTCGCCCAGGCGTTGTTGTTGCAAAATTGGCTCGCGGGTTGGGCAGGCTTCGTGACGGTTGCGATTCTTTATTTGGTCAGGACGCCCCGCGAAGAAAAGATGATGTGCGAGTTCTTCGGCGACCAATATCGCGATTATATGCAACGGACGGGGAGGCTGTGGCCGAGGTTTTTCTAAATTAATCGCTATTTTTCCGAAGAGAAGCGCGGAAGGCGCGTGTTCCAGAGGTCAGCGATGAGAACACAGAAACAACGCCGAACGCTCAACGTCCAACATCCAACGCCCAATGAAGAGGGATACATGGGGAACGTGATTGGTGCTCAGTGATTCGTAATCAGTAGGCGAAGCGGGACGGCTCGTGGAGTCTCGGAAAGCTACTTCACAGAGAGCATTGTCCGGCAACACTCTGGAAGGAAGAGTTAAGGAATGAAGTCATTTGCGGATTTTTCTTTCCAGCAGTTCACGCGTTTTTTCGATCTCCGCGACGAGCCTTTTCTCATCTGGCAACGCCAGCTTGTATTCGCGAGCAAGAACTTTGTTTGGTAACCCTTCGAGTGCGTATTTCGCGATAGCGTCGTCCTTTTCCGCGCAAAGAATCAGCCCGACTGGCGGGTTCTCGCCCGATTGCGTCCAGTGCTCGCGGGCGTAGTTCAAGTAAAGATGCATTTGGCCGGCGTGGGCATGCGTGAACTTGCCTACTTTCAAATCAATAACGACAAGGCGCCGCAGTTTGCGCTGAAAGAAAAACAGATCAACCGGGTGCCATTCGCCGCCGATTCGAAGCCGGCGTTGGCGCCCAATAAATGCAAAGTCGCCACCGAGCTCGAGCAGGAAGTTCTCAAGGTGCCGCAGGAGCGCTTCTTCAAGGTCGGTCTCCGAATATTCATCTTTCAGCCCGAGGAATTCGAGAACGAGCGGGTCGCGCACCTCTTCATCGGCCGAAACTGAATCTTCGGCGGAGGCGACGGCACCTTTGCGCAGCATGGCGTTCTTGTTCCGCGAAAGAGCGGTGCGTTCGTAGAACTGTGAAGCGATCTGGCGATCGAGCTGGCGCACACTCCAGCCGCCGCGTAAGGCTTCGGTCTCATAAAATCGGCGCGCCTCTGGGCTGAATTCGAAGCGGTCTCGGCATCACCGCAGCTTGTCAAAGAAATAAACCGAGTGTCGATAGTAAGCTCTGACCCGTTTCGGCTCCCAAAATCGCCCACCCCATCTTGCACTATGTATTTGCGTTCTAAGAGCGTTCTCATGATGCGTTCATTCCTATTGTGTTGCCGGTGAGCAGGCTTGAGTTGTAAGTTCCTCCGCGAAACCCCATTAATGGATAATCGAGATTCATCGGGAACGAGTTGCCGACAATTGTGTTCTTGAGCGGCCGATCGAAGGTATGAACGAGCAGGCAACCGATCTTCTGTGTTCTGTTGTCCGGGCTGGTGTTGCCAGAAATGTTTCCTGTGACAGCGCAGTAGCTTGCGTCCATGACCATGATCCCATTCGGAACAAACAGACGCCGGTTCCACCGGCTGATCTGTGCTGAGGCTCCGCTGCCAGTGCCGCCAGCGAGCTGAATTGGATTTAATGGCGTCTGAGTGTAACAGCCCAAGTACCATATCGAGAGGCGAATGATCCCGCCCAGTGCGTCCACCACCTCCACGCGCACCTTGGCCGGATTCCAAATGGTTTCGCCGCCAACGAATGAGAGTACATTTCCCACCGCGTAGCCTGTGCCGGCCGAAGCGACTTGCAGTTTCACGCCGAGCAATGTGTAGGTGGGCTGATGTCCTTTGCCACCGTCAAGAATTGTGTTGTCGTAGAGCAATGTGCCGTTGGCCGCTGTGCCTATGCCATTTACGCAGCGCTGGATCACATTGTCGGATACTCTGCGGCCGCTTAGCTCAGTACCTGCGCGCGCATTCAGTCCGCCCCACGAAAGATCGAATCCGCCGTAGCCGTCCTCTACCAGATTGCGAGTGATTTCAAAGTTTTTCGAACGGGTGAGCGCATACAGCCCGCCGAAGGGGGAATTGGAGAGATGATTGTTGCGAATGACAATGCCTCTGCCTCCTATCTGGATGGCTTCGTACTGTGTGCGCGCGATCTCGCAATCTTCAATTACAGTGGCCCCGTACTCGGTGGTTCCACCATAGAATGCGATGCCCTGCCGCCAGATATCATGAATCTTGCACCGCCGAACTTTGAGGTTCTTCACCGCCTGAACGTAGATGCCTTGGCCAGAACAATTGAAAATCTCCGAGTCCTCGATGACGCAGTTGTCCGCGCGCACCAGAATCCCGCCTACTTGACGCTCATTTTGATTTCGAGCGTCCCCATCGATTGTCAGCCCGCTAATGCGAGTGCCCGGAGTGTCGAGAATTCTGAAAAAATCGCTCATCTTCTGCCCACCCAGCATTAGATTGACCCGACTGGTGTGGCTCCTGGTTCGATCTGCCCCGCCTGCTTCTGCCGCGACTACTTTTTGCAGCGCCGCGAGACCGCCCGCTGCAGCCAGTGATCTAAGAAAATTACGACGAGTTAACATGCTCATAATTATTTCTCCTAAGTTATGACTTCTTGTTCTCGATATGTCCCTGTTATCACGGACAACCCGCGCGCCGACAACTCTGACGATCAGGCCCATTGACGCGCTTCAACACGGTGAACCCGGACGGCTAAGTCAGCAACCAGAGGTCGATGTCTGGCGATCGAGCTGGCGCACACTCCAGCCGCCGCGTAAGGCTTCGGTATGGTAGAAGTCGCGCGCAAGTACGCTCTTGACCGAGAGCAGTCGAACGTAATGCGACCACGGCAAGGGGAAGGCGCTGGCGAGGTTGGAAATAGTGAGAGCAGCGCCTTTGGGTTGTGGACCTGTCCAGGGC
>JBAQJG010000605.1:0-8284 GCA_049300145.1 Chthoniobacterales bacterium
CCATAGCCGCGCCCACGCCGATAGGCGCAAACATCATCACGTAGTTGGTAAATTTAAACATGATCTGGGAGAGACTTTCCATCGCGCGGATGATCGGCTTTCCTTTTTCGCCGACTGAAGACACGGCCAGCGCAAAAAGCACGGAGAAGGCGACAATTTGGAGCACGTCGCCGCGCACCATCGAATCAATAACGCTGGACGGGAACACGTGCACCAGCGTTTCGACCAGCGTCTTGGGATGACTTTGGCCAATCGTCCTGATGATGTCGGTGTTGCTCGCGGCCAGAGTTATGCCGGCGCCCGGCTTCATGAGATTGACCACGGCCAACCCGATGATCAGCGCTGCGGTCGTAACAATTTCAAAATAAATCAGTGCTTTGAGCCCCATGCGACCGACCTTGCGCAACGCGCCGGCGCCGGCGATCCCGACAACGATCGTGGAGAAGACGAGCGGCGCGATGATCGACTTGATCAGGTTGATAAAGATGTCGCGTAGAAAATAAACCTTGTTGCCCCAATCGGGCCGGAGCCAGCCGATCGCGATGCCCACAACTAAACCGATCATGATCTGCACTGTGAGCGAAGGGCGGTACCACGGCCGGCGCAGGGATCGTGGCGCGGTCGAACTCATCGCTGCCGTCATTATCACAAAGCGGCAAGTGGATCGAGCTGTCCCTTGTCCGCCTTCGGACGGACTCGTGCCGTGGCGAGCTCGATGCTAAAGAATGGCGGCGAAGCCGCATTTATTTAACATCGCCCGACGGAGCGGCCGATCCACCTTTCCAATTTCGCCCGCCTGCGCTCAATTGCCGTGTGTTTGTCACGTATCTCGAATGCACGTCCTGTGGTCTCCAGCATGATTGGTCGCGTCTGCAAAATCTTTGCCGTGCCTGTCAGAAACCGCTCTTTGCAATTGTCGATCTTGTCGCGGCTGGGCGAGCGCTCGGGCGAGAAAAATTGGCCACTCGCGAGAGATCGTTGTGGCGTTATCGCGAATTCCTGCCGCTGCCGGCGGATGTCGAACCCGTGTCGTTAGGCGAAGGCGGGACGCCGCTGTTGCGCGCGAAGAACTTCGCTCAAGATGTCGATCTTTGGATCAAAGATGAGTCGCTGAACCCGACGCAAAGTTTCAAAGCGCGCGGCATGTCCGTCGCGGTCTCGATGGCAAAATATCTCGGCGCGACCAAGCTCGCTGTTCCAAGCGCGGGGAATGCGGGAGGCGCGCTCGCCGCTTATGCCGCACGCGCTGGTCTCGAAGCGCACGTTTTCATGCCGCGCGACACGCCGCGCGCGAACATCATCGAATGTCGCGAACTCGGCGCCCATGTCACACTCATCAACGGTCTCATCACCGATTGCGGCGCTGAGATCGGACGCCGCAAAGAACGCGAAGGCTGGTTCGAAATGTCCACGCTCAAAGAACCCTATCGCATCGAAGGAAAAAAGACGCTCGGTTACGAGTTGGCTGAGCAATTTGCCTGGCAACTGCCCGACGTGATTCTTTATCCGACCGGCGGCGGCACCGGTCTCATCGGTATGTGGAAAGCGTTTGATGAAATGGAAACGCTCGGTTGGATCGACAAGAAGCGGCCGCGGATGTTTTCGGTGCAAGCCAGCGGTTGCGCGCCGATCGTTCGCGCGTTTGAAACAGGAGAGAAGACCGCGGCGGAATTTCCAAATGCGCGCACGCGCGCGTCCGGTCTGCGCGTGCCGAAAGCAATCGGCGACTTCCTGATGTTGAAAATTCTTCGCCAATCAAACGGCGGCGCTGTCGCGGTCGATGACGATGAGATGATCAGGAAGGTGCGCGAAGTCGGATCTAAAGAAGGTCTCTTCATCGCGCCCGAAGGCGCAGCCTGTTTCGCGGCGCTCGAATCTCTCCGCGCCGTTGGCAAGATCGACATCGGCGAGCGCGTCGTCATCTTCAACACCGGCTCCGGCATCAAATACCTCGACTGCTTCGAGCCGTAATCTTCGAATTGGATGTTGGACAGCCTGCTCGCGAAAGCCTTCGGAGTTGAGCAGCCTACCCCGAGAGTTTCTCGGGGTTGGGCGTTGCTTCACTCAGTCGGCTGCAGGTTTGTTGAGGTTGTGCGAGAGCCTTTATTGGGCTATGCTACCCGACTGCCGCATCTATCTACCTCCCTGGTTCGCCGAATTCCTTCGGAAACACGAACCGGATGGCCTTTCGCTGCGATCTCTGCAGCAACTTAGTAAACTAGAAAGTTAGTTTGTATGATTAAATCAATCGTTACTATCGCGTTTGCCACGGCCCTTATGGGTTCAGTGGCTTTCGCGCAAACATCCACGTCCTCCAACACCGTTGCGACGCAACCCAATGGAGTGACTGAAACCAACGCCACCACAACGGAAAGTTTCGGCACCGTCACGGAGTTTACTCCGGGCGATTCCCTGACCCTGAAAACCGAAGCAACCGAACCCATGCACTACACATTCAGCAAGACCGTCGAATACGTGAATGCACACGGAAAGGTCATCGAAGCCTCGAAAATCAAAAAAGATTCGAAGGTTCGCGTTCACTTCCTCAAACAGGGCGACAACATGGTAGTTGATAAAGTTATCCTGACACGGGACCGCCACTAAGTCCCGGCACGTGTTGCTTGGCAGATTTTAGGCCAAGCTAGCAATTCAGCGCCTGGCGGATCGAGACAGTGCTCGCCGCCAGGCGTTTTGTTTTCTTTGATGTCAATTTGAAAGCAAAGCGGTCCAGTTTTGTATTGCTGCGCCTCGAAGTGCGAGCGGACTTCTGAGCGTTGCTTGCCGTGCCGCAGCGTTGGCGAAGGCGGGACCTCTGATTTCTGGTTCTGCTATCCGCCTGCCCGCCGTTCGCTCGCGAAACCTTTCGGAGTATCGTATCGAAGGCGGGTCTGCAAATTCACGCACAAAACATTTGATAAATGCTACTGCGTTTCAGTGAGGCGAAGCAAAATACTGTCAATGCGATTCCTGGCGCGCTCAGCTCACTTTGCTCGGAGTGACAGCGGCCCTAACGCTGTCACTTCTTTTTGGATTCTCTCTTGGGCTCGCGCTTGGATTCCTTCGCTTCCTTGGGCTCCTCGGGTACTTTCTTGGATTCGCCGGGGCGATAATCGTCCTGCTCGGCGGCTGCGAATGCCTTCTCTAAACCGACCATGTCTTCGCCAGGGCGGAGGGTGTCGAACGCTTCGGATTCTTTGCGCAATTGTTCCTCGGAATAGTTGGCGGCTTTGATTGAGAGACCGATGCGGCGCTCGACTTTGTCCACCTTGATGACGCGTGATTCGACTTCCTGGCCAACCTTGAGCACGTCTTTAACCTTGGCGACGTGATCTTCACTCAACTGCGAGATGTGAACCAGGCCGTCGATGTCGTCCTGCAATTGCACGAACGCGCCGAAGCTGGCCAGCTTGGTCACTTTGCCCTTCACCAGATCGCCGATCTTGTATTTCTGATCGATGTTCTTCCACGGATCTTCGGTAAGCTGTTTGATACCGAGACTGATCCGCTGATTCGTCTTGTCGATGTCGATTACTTCCGCTTCGACTTCGTCGCCTTTCTTAAAGACTTCGCTCGGGTGATTAATCTTCCGGGTCCAGCTCAAATCGGAGACGTGGATCATTCCGTCGATGCCTTCGTCGAGCTCCACGAACGCGCCATACGCGGTCATGTTGCGAATCTTGCCTTTGACGCGGCTGCCAATGGTGAATTTGTGCTCGACCTCGTCCCACGGATTCGGTTCGAGCTGGCGCAAGCCCAATGAAATTTTCTGTTCCTCTTTGTTCACGCCGAGCACGACGGCCTCAACTTCCTGGCCGACGGTCAAAATGTCGGACGGACGCATGATTCGCTTCGTCCAGGAAAGTTCGGAAACATGAATGAGACCTTCGACGCCTTCCTCCAATTCCACGAATGCGCCGTAGGGAACGAGGTTTGTGATCTTGCCTTTGACGCGCTGACCGGCGGGGAAGCGCTCTTCGATCTGGTCCCACGGATTTTTCTGCGTTTGCTTCAGGCCTAAGGAGACGCGCTCTTTTTCTTTGTTGATATCGAGCACTACGACTTCGAGTGGCTGACCGACTTTCACGAGCTCGCTCGGATGCCCGAGCCGGCCCCAGGTCATGTCGGTGATGTGGAGCAGGCCGTCCATGCCGTCGAGGTCGATGAACGCGCCGAAGTCGGTCAGATTTTTCACCGTGCCCTGCACCTTGTCACCGATGTGCACTCCCTCGAGGAATTTCTGTCGTTTCTCGCTGCGCTCCTGCTCGATCAATTCACGCCGGCTGAGCACAACATTGCGGCGGTCGTCGTTGATCTTGACGATTTTGAAATCGTAAGTGTTGCCGACGAACTGCTGCAAATCTTTCGGCGGGATGATGTCGATCTGCGACGCCGGCAAAAACGCTTCGACGCCGATGTTCACCATCAGGCCGCCTTTTACGACCGACTTCACTTTACCTTTGATCAGGCCGTCGCCCTGAAACACGCTCGCGATCTTGTTCCAGTTTTGGCGATAAGCGGCTTTTTCCTTCGACAGAACGACCATGCCTTCATCGTTCTCGAGCCGCTCGAGGAGCACGTCCACTTCGTCACCCACTTCCAGGGATTGGACATCCTCAAACTCGGAGGACGGAATGACGCCTTCGGATTTGTAACCGATATCCACGAGAACTTCGCGGGGGCGGATTTCCAGGATGCGTCCCTTAACGATGCTGCCTTCCCTGAAGTCCGGCATCGGCTTCGACATCACATCCTGCATGTGTACCATAATTTAAAAAGGCCCTCGGTCGGCGTAACGCTGTAGCGGCGATGTCTCATCGTCGCATTAATTTCGGCGGTCGGCGACCGCCGCTACCACCAGCGGAAACGGAGCGCCACAGTAGTTGTTTTCGTGGTGGAGGTCAACTCTCGACGCGGGCGGTATCCAACCCGCAGAATTCGAGATTGGATGTTGGACGTTTTCCTCCATATTTGGGGCAATATGTCGATCTTACGCCTGTCGATCTTAGCGGCGGCTTTCGCGATCTCGTCGCTTCGAGCAGACTCACCGGCCGAACAAAAAGTTCTCGAGGCAATTAAGGCGCCTGACTTGAGCGTCGTCCATCTTTGGGCGCCGTGGTGCTCGAATTGCCAGGCGGAATTAAAGAGCGGCGGTTGGTTAAAAATGGTGAAAGAGAATCCGCGCGTAAAATTTTATTTCGTATCCATTTGGAATGGCGGCGAAGATGGCCGAGCCATGCTGAAAAAATTTGAGATCTCGGATCAACCGAATGTGACCATCCTGGCCGATCCCGGCCCGCGTGGAAATAATCACATCAAACAGTTTGCCGGTTTGCCGCTCTCTTGGATTCCAACGACTTGGGTTTATAAAGGCGGCGACTTGCGTTACGCACTCAACTACGGCGAGATGCGTTTCCCAGTGCTGCAACAATTTCTTGACGACAGCAAATCGGAGTGGTCGCACAAAGGCGAACCTTCGGTGGAATGAGCACGGCAACGCTTTCGCCAAGCAGCGCAAAGGTTAAGTTCCGTCTCGCTGGTGGCGCGCAACCGCTCATTCTTCTGCCCGTCCACGTCAACAATCGCGGACCGTTCGACTTCATTTTAGATACCGGTGCGGGTACTTCGCTGCTCGCGTCCGAATTAGCGAAACAGCTCGAAGTTAAAGTTATCGGTTCAAAAGAAGGTCAGAGCGCGGGCGGAAAGTTTTCCGTTTCGTTGGCGAAAGTTGATTCGCTCGCTGTCGGCGAAACGAAATTGGACGATGTCGATGTGGGGATTGTCGATCTTGGCCAAATTGGCAAAAGCGTCGGCGCAAAAATCGACGGCGATCTCGGTTATAATTTCCTCAAACATTTCCGGATCACGATCGCCTATCGCGATTGCGAAATCCGTTTCGATGATCCCAAGCGGGTCGAAGTTTTTGGTCGACCGGCGCAAACAGAAATCGCGATTCGGCTGGCCCATCCGGCCAAGCCGCTCATTCTTGTCGACGTCCATGCAAACGGTCGCGGCCCGTTTCAATTCGCCATCGACACCGGCACATCGACAACGGCAATCACGCCGGAACTTGCGAAAGAACTAAACGTCGCGACGTCTGCGATTCCGCCGGTCACCAGCGGCGGCGCACCTGTCAATGTTACAGCCGGCGCGTTCCAATCATTTCAAGTCGGCGGCGCTAAGATCGACAATCTCGCCGTGATCGTGGCCGATTTCTTTTCGATGCTCAGTCAAGCCGTCGGCGCTAAGCTCGATGGCATCGTTGGCTATAATTTTCTGCGCGATTACAAGGTTGTGATCGACTATCCGAACGAACGGCTCAGGCTCTTTTAAGTATGCTCGAAGTCCCGACCGGAGCGACAACAACTTCCAAGCGACCGCCCGGCATTTTATCCCTCATTGGCGACACGCCGCTGGTCGAAGTGACGCAGATCGACACCGGGCCGTGTCAGCTTTTCCTAAAATTGGAAAATCAAAATCCGACCGGCTCGATCAAAGACCGTGTCGCCTTGACGATGATCGAGGCCGCGGAGGAGGAAGGAAAATTGCAACCGGACGGCACCGTCATCGAAGCTACCGCCGGCAACACCGGTCTTGGTCTCGCGCTGGTCGCGGGCGCGAAAGGTTATCGTGTCCTGCTCGTTATTCCCGACAAAATGTCGCAGGAAAAGATCTTTCACGTGCGTGCCCTGGGCGCCGAAGTGCGCATCGTTCGCTCGGATGTGACGCGCGGGCATCCGGAATATTATCAGGACGTCGCCGCACGGCTGGCCACGGAAATTCCGGGCGGATTTTATGCGAACCAATTTGGCAATCCGGCGAATCCACTCGCGCACGAGCGCAGCACCGGCCCGGAAATCTGGGAACAAATGCGCCACGATGTGGATGCAGTTGTATGCGGAGTCGGCTCCGGCGGAACATTGACCGGTCTCGGCCGATTCTTTACGCGGGTAAAACCGCGGCGCGGCATCGAAATGATTCTGGCGGATCCGACTGGCTCGGTTTTGTATGAATACGTCAAGACCGGCAAGCTGGTGGAATCGGGAAGCTGGGCGGTGGAAGGCATCGGCGAAGATTTCGTTCCCGAGATCGCCGACATGTCATTTGTGACCGACGCATTTGAGATCGACGACGAAGAGAGTTTCGCGACCGCCCGCGAACTTTTGCGCAAAGAAGGAATTCTGGGCGGGTCGTCCACCGGCACGCTCCTGGCCGGCGCGCTGCGTTACTGCCGAATGCAAACCAAGCCGAAGCGCGTCGTTACTTTCGTTGCCGACACCGGCAACAAATATCTTTCCAAGATGTACAACGATTTCTGGATGGCGGAGCAGGGGTTCATCCATCGTCCGCCGCATGGCGATCTGATCGATTTAATTTCACACCGCTACGAAGCCGGCGAAGTCATTTCCGTCGGACCGAGCGATACCTTGCTGACCGCGTTCAAACGCATGCGCGACGCGGATGTTTCGCAGCTTCCAGTCGTCGATCAAAGTGGACGCGCCCTTGGCATCGTCGATGAATCCGATTTGCTTGTAAAAGTGCATCGTGATTCGATGCATTTTAACGATCCGGTGAAGAACGCGATGACCGATCGCCTCGAAACGCTTCCGCCGAAGGCAAAGATCAACGACTTGCTTGAGGTGTTCGATCGCGGCCGCGTTGCCATCGTTATGGATGGCGACAAGTTTCTTGGGCTGATCACGCGAACGGATCTGCTTTCGTATCTGCGCCTGCATATGCCGAGAGCCGCCGCGCCCCGAGAGCGGGAATTCAGTTAAAGGCGGATCGAGCGGTCCCTTGTCCGCCGTTGGACGGACTCGTCCTGTGGCGAGCTCGATCTTATAATGGCGGCGCAGCCGCATTTGTTTAGCATCGCCCGCGGAGCGGTCGATCCACCTTGCAATCCGTTTTGATCCGCGCAATCCGCGGTTAAGTTGGGATCGACATGAAGAGACAACACGAGTTCGCGACGCGCGCCATCCACGCGGGACAGGAACCCGATCCGACCACCGGCGCGATCATGACGCCGATTTACGCGACGTCCACCTACGTCCAGGAGAGCCCAGGCAAACATAAAGGTTTCGATTATTCGCGCTCGATCAATCCGACGCGGCTGGCTTACGAAAAATGCATCGCCGATTTGGAAAGCGGAACGCGCGGATTCGCCTTTGCTTCCGGACTTGCCGCCATGTCGACCGCACTCGAATTAATCGACGCTGGTTCGCACGTCGTCGTCAGCGACGATCTTTACGGCGGCACATTCCGTTTGTTCGACAAAGTTCGGAAG
>JBAQJG010000606.1:0-1944 GCA_049300145.1 Chthoniobacterales bacterium
GCCCGGCAGCATTTAACTCAGCATTCAACCTTTCCTTGAGAGCGTGCAGGTGTTCCACGTCCTGAACAGCATATTGAATCTGTTCGGCCAGGAGCATTAGTACGCCCCAATCGCTTCTTCCTTGGTCTTTGCGAAGTTCGATCCCCAGATACCGGTCTGCAACTTCCGCAAGCCCATTGCCCAATTTCGAATCGCCGTTGGAAAGAATCCGGCTGGCTGAGGACGTATCGACCATCTTGACCAAGTGGACATTGCATTTCCTGGCTAGCCAGAGGGCATCAAATTTGATGTTATGCCCGATGACCTCGGTTGCCTCGGTTGCCTCCAAGACCTTACCCAGCTCGCCCAGACCGTAGCCGGTCGCCCTGAGGTCTATTAGCCAAGGAACACGGTCCGGAAGCTGCAAGGACAACAGCCGGATCTCACCTCGCCACGGATCAAGGGTTTCACCCTTTCTGATCTTCTTATCCTCGCTCGTTCCATACGTCTCGAGGTCCAAGGCAATCGGTTGACCAGATGCATGAAGCTCTGAAGCGATAGCGTCAAGCTCTGAACGCTCCCTTATCATGACGTAACCGCCAGTTTGATACTTGGCTAGACTTGGCCGTTCGTTCGTTGATTCCGCCTAGGTTTTACAGGAATGTGCATCAAATTCGTTCACGCTTCCTTCATTTTCTTCATGCCCTTCTGACATTACAACTTGATGCCGAATAGATCCTGTCACCGGCTTTTGAGATGGCTGAAAAGGGCAGCTTTACGGTCTAAGAGTAAGTCCAAACAACGATATAAGATGTTTTTGGATGCCAGCGCATCGTCGTCATCGATCTGTGTGCATTTTACTCGAATCCTTACCGCCGCCCGTTATCAGGGTGAAAGCCCTGAACAAAGTGAGAAGGCACACAAAAACCCCTAACCTTTGTTTCCAGAGTTATTACCCAGCCCCTCCGACGAGCTGTCCGCTAGAGCGGCCCATTCTCGGGCCTGCGCTTCGGGGAACACCCTCGCGCCTGCTAGCAGGGGAATAACTCCTCGTTGCCTCAGTTCGGTGTAGGAAGGCGGAGACTCGACATCACTGCCATTTCCACGAGCACGGTAGGGGAAGGAACCGGGCATTCGCCGACTGGAACTGCTGGGAAACCAACCGAAAGGCAAACAATCGGCTTCCTAGAATGGCCTAGAATTCAGCTCCTTGAGCCATCGCTGATCATTCCCATCGGGATGATTTGGATGCTCCTCGGCGTTAGCTTGTGAGATTCTCGCCGCTGGAAGGTTGAACGTTTAATTCCGCACAATTCTGGGTTCGAAGGGCGTCCTGAGCGTGCTTCTAAAATTCGCAACCACAGCTTGCTCGTCTCTGCTCAGAAGCTGCCGAGTTTGCGTAAACGTTTCAAGAAACGCCTCGATTGTTTCGGCAGCGAAGTTCGCTACATAGAGGCTGGGATGAAGAAAGGTTTGCCAGCTTTTTTCCCATTCGCCGCCGGTTTCCATTATTAGCTGATGAGAAAGGGTTGAGAAGTGCGCAAAGTTCGAGAGCACTTTACGGCCTAAGTCGTAGACTTCCGTCTGGATACCACGCCGTTCGAGGATTTCGCGATCGTGTAAAACGTGATTCTCGCGACCCTGACGAATACGCCCGCGACGTCCGCCCTCGATCGCACTAAGCCTCGGGTGCTTTTCCAGAAGTTCTTTACGCCGCTTAAGCTCGGCGTCGATGGCTGGTGCAAGATCGGGATTCGATACATTGGCGCAACGGACTGACTCGATCGATTCCGTCGCGCCGTGAAAACGCCAGACATCTTCGCGAAATTGCTTCTCTTCGTGCATTAGGTTCGGCTCAGACAGGTAGAAGAATGAAAGCGCATCCTCCATAACCTGACGCGCCATAACTGCGGGGTATCTGTAGCGCACGAGAGCTCTATCGTGGAACGAAAGCCCCCATTTCGC
>JBAQJG010000607.1:0-1695 GCA_049300145.1 Chthoniobacterales bacterium
GTCTTAGGAAGTTAGGGCGGCGCTGATGCTCGTGTGTGCGGCACCTTTAGTCCTTCGTAGGTTTCTTCGATGATTTGATCGACCACGGCTTTCATGTCGTGAGTGTGCTCGTAAACTGCCAGCTGTCGATCCGCGCCGGTGCCTTCGCGGATAATTTTCTCGATCTGCGCCATCTCCGCCTGACTGCCGAGCTCGTCCACCTCATCAGCGATGAACTCCAGTATCTCATGGAGTAAGTCGCGCTCATCCATTTCGCACCTGCGGCCGAAATCGATCAACTTGCCATCGAGTCCGTAGCGTGCCGCGCGCCAGCGGTTCTCGTCAATTAAGCGACGCGGATAACTGCGAAAAGTCACATTTTGGCGGCGCAACTTTTGCAGTTTTGCCACAATGGCTTGCATGAGCGCGGCCAGCGCGATGGTATCATCCACGCGCGATTGCGCGTCGCAGATCCGGAATTCGATCGTGTCGAAAAAGGGGTGCAGCCGGATGTCCCACCAGATTTTTTTCGCGTTGTCGATGCAATTGGTCGAGACCAGCAGCTTCAAGTAATCCTCGTACTCGGAGAGACTTTCAAACGCATCCGGAATTCCGGTGCGCGGAAAGCGCTCGAAGATCATCTGCCGGTACGCCTTCAACCCGGTATTCTGGCCCAACCAAAATGGCGAATTGACTGATAGCGCGTAGATGTGTGGCAGAAAATAACGCGCCTGATTCATCACGTCGATCGCTTCTTCGCGGTCCGGAATTCCTACATGCACGTGCAAGCCGAAGATAAGGTTCGCGCGCGCAATTTGCTGCATATCTTTGACGAGTGTCTCGTAGCGCTCGTTCACCGTGATCAGCTGATCCATCCAATGCGAGAACGGGTGGGTACCGGCCGAAGCGATTTTCAGCCCGTCGCGTGCCGCCAGCGTCGCTAGCTCGCTGCGGAGCTCGAGAATTTGCTGCCGCGCGCAACGTGCATCACTGCAAATCTCGGTGCCCAGTTCCACGACCGATTGGTGCATCTCCGCTTTGACGTGCTCTTTCAAAATCATTTTGCCGTCGGCGAGAATCTGCTGAATGTGCGAACGCAGCTCGCGCGTCGCCGGATCGATGATCTGAAATTCTTCTTCGATTCCGAGGGTGAAGATGTGGTCGCGTCTGCCAGTCGACTTCCGTTTGGCAGCGATTCCAGAATGGGATTTCTGAGAGGAGGATGGGTTGTTCGCGCGCAACGCAATGCGATTGTTTTTCATCTGGTCGACCAAATTCTCCTCGACAATCAAATCAGAAAATCTGCGCCGTTTGTTATTCGCTAGCTATTTCTTGCGGCGTGTAAAACGGCGCGGACAACCGCGGCGCAAGAAACGCACACTATTCGGCAATCGGTGAGCAGCGCCGCGCCTTTAGGGCGTTAGACTTCCATTGATACTTTGTGTATCGAATTATGATTAAACCCCGTGGCGTGAGTACAGAAAATGGAAACATTCAGAAACGCCTCGCTGATCATCCATTCCTCGTCGGAATGAGCACGCATCATCTCGAGCTTTTGGCCCGTTATGCAACCCCTGCGCGATTTGAAGCGGGCGAAGTTATTTTTCGAGCAGGCGAACCGGCAAAAGGTTTCTATCTCATCGAGAGCGGAACCGTTGCACTTGAGGGATCTGTGGCCGAGCACGGACCGATTATCACTGACATCGTTTCTGCTGG